>JAOLYM010000016.1 GCA_028343435.1 Candidatus Nitrosopelagicus sp. | reverse complement strand
CATTACCTTCTTCGTCAACTGCTCCAACAAATGTTATAGTTCCTTGATTCTCTCCTATACTTGCAGCCGCAAATAACATTGCAATTAGTGGTGCTTTTGCATCTGAAGCGCCTCTACCATGCAGCATATCGCCCTCTATTCTTACCTTAATCTTTCCTGGAACCACATCCATGTGACCACATAACATTATTCTTGGTTCTCCTGAGCCTTTAGTTGCAATCAAGTTTCCAACTTCATCTTGATGAATATCTCTAAATCCTAAATCATCACATCTATCTGCAAGAAAATCAGCCAAAGCCTTTTCACTTAATGATGGAGTGTAGATTCGTAATGCTTTTTCTAAAGTTTTAATTGCATATCTGGAAGTTTCTAAATGTTCATCCATCTATGCTAACCCCTTAACATGTTCTAACATTAATCCTGGAATATCCACACCTGTAACTCTTACAACATTTCTAAATTCGGTTGTATTGTTTATTTCATGTACGACCATACCTTTCTCATTACTCTCCATTAAATCAATTCCAACAATATCTCCAAACACTGCATCTTTTGCTTTAATACAAATGTCTTCAAGTTCATTAGTAATCTCACATGTTTCTGCAGAGCCACCAAGATGTGTATTTGTTTTCCAATTCCCATCTCCTGAATTTCTGTATATTCCAGCTGCAACATTATCTCCTATGACGATTACACGAATATCTCTTGGTGGACGTTGCACAAACTCCTCTAGAAAATGAATGTGATGAATTGGATACATTGCTTCTCTTCCTTCTATAATTCCTTCTGCAGCATCCATGTCATTTAACTTGGAAACCATTCTTCCCCAGCTACCTACTGTTGGCTTGATAATTTTTGGAAATCCATGTTTTTTTAATGCCTCTAGTGCAGAATCTTTTGAGAATGCAACTGTTGCATCCGGTGTTGGAACTCCTGCTTTTTGTAATAACATATGTGTAAATAATTTATTTCCAGCAAAGATGCCTGTGTTTAAACAATTTACTACTTTGGCACCTTGACCTTCAAGAGCTGCAGTCGAGTGTAAATTTCTATAATAACTAACACATCTTTGTAATACTGGCCCTTCTAAGCAATTTTTTTCATTCAAATCCAAAAATAATTTTTTACAATCTACCATGTCTATTGCGATTTCATTTTTCTTTGCAGATTCAATTAGTAATTTTTCTTCAAGACGGATTGTATCGTAAAGGATTGAAATTTTGCCGGTCACTGTCCCCAATCCTCTCCGACTGTTTGAGCTGGTTTTAACTCAAAACCTTCGGATGCTTTGCTAAGTTCAAAACTTGCGCCACAATCTGGACAGGTGACAATTTCGCCTTCTACTGCATCATCAGGGATACCTATGTTTGCATCACATTCAGGACAATTTGCCATTTTTACCTATTTTTCCTCTCTTTTTTCATCCTTAATTATTTTACGTTCAAGGCGATCCTCTAGTGGAATTTCCAGAACATCGCCCATTCTTAGATTCTTTAAGCCAGCTGCAACATTCTTTGCAGTTTCAGGATCTTTCTCTATTCCTAACAATGACATAAGATAACTTGCACCTGTTTTACCTGCTAATTCTCCAAATACTATTTTTCTTCTATTTCCAACTACTCTTGGTGGGATTGGTTCATAGGCTGCTGGATTATTGAGAATTGCGGCTAAATGTGTTCCTGCTTTGTGTTTGTAAGCTGATGAACCTACAATTGGTTTTGAATCATATGGTTGAATTGTGGTATATTGTTCTATGAGTCTTGAAAGATCTGCTAGCATATCCAACCTAAAGTCATTTGGTGATTTGAAGAGATATGTCAAAGCAACTGCTACTTCTGCTAATGCTGGTATGCCTGTTCTTTCTCCGATTCCATCAATTGTGGTATGAATTTGATCAACTCCTGCATCACATGCTGAAAATGCATTTGATAGTGCAAATCCAATATCATTATGTACATGAACATCAAGTGGTACAGATATTTCTGAACGAACTTTCTTAACAAAATTATACATTCCAATTGGTCTCATTATTCCAACTGTATCTGGTAAGCTAATTCTATCAACTCCTGCATCTTCAATTGATTTGCATAATTTTAACAAAAATTCTGGTTCTGCTCTACTTCCATCTTCAACAGTGAATCTAATTTTTAATCCATGATCTTTTGCATAAGTTACTGTATCTACTGCACGTTCTAATGCCTCGTCTTGTGTAATTCGTAATTTGTCTTTTAGATGAATATCTGATATTCCTAGATATGCAGCTACCCATTTTGCATCACATGATAATGATGTATCTATATCCTGTCTTAATGCTCTACCATGTGAAACAATATCTGCCTTTAATCCTTGTTGAATTATTGTTTTTGTTGCTTCTTTATGGTCTGGTGATACTACCGGTGAAATTTCTATCTGATCCACGCCAAAATAATCTAGCATCCATGCTATCTGAATTCTTTGTTTATTTGTAAATGAAACTCCTGGATGTTGTTCACCTTCTCGTAGAGTTGAATCTAACACTCGAATTTTTTTTGGAGTCTTTTCATATGCGTTATACATATCTGCATAGTGATTCGGATCAGTCATTACTAATTTCGTTGCAATAAATGATTAATATAAACATAATCGTACTAGCTTCGCAGATATCTCGTTGTTTCTTATCTAATTTAGTATGAATTTAAAAAATCGTATCGATTTTCGTTTATCTGATTGTTCTTAGAATAATTACTGTGTTTGTATCTATTACTCCTGGAATTTTTCTTAGTTCATCAATTGCAGCATTAATTTCAGTTATGCTTGGTGCTTTTATGATCACGCTGATATCGTACTGTCCCGTAATTTCATAAACTGTTTTTACTGCATACAATTTTGTTAATCTGGATGAAACTTTTGATGTATCTGTAGTTGAATCAACAGATATCAAAACTATCGCACTTGTAGAATTGGTCTCTCCCATTTCAATTGTAAATTTCTCAATGACTTTACTGTCTACCAAATTCTTTACTCTTCTACGTACTGCAGACTCTGAAAGCTTTAATTTTTTCCCAATCTCCACAAATGATTCTCTAGAATCCTCTCTCAAATAGTCTAAAATTTTCTCATCAATCTTATCCTTGGACATTTTTCCTCTTTTCCTCATTAGTAAATAATTCATCTAGTATTTCTAAAGATTTTGTCACATCATCATGTGTTATGACTAGTGGAGGAAGTAATCTTAAGATATTTCTACCCGAATACAGTAAAAGTAGCCCTTTTTCAATACCTTCCATTAGTATATCTCTAACTTCAAATTTTAATTCAATACCTATCATCAATCCCTTACCTCGAACCTCTCTAATTACTGGATGTTTTTCTTTTAATTTATCTAACCCTTCTCTAAATATTTTTCCCATATTTGCAGAATTTTCCACTAGTTTATCTTGTGTTAAAGCCTGCATTGTAGCGGTTCCTGCTGCACATGATAATGGATTTCCTCCAAATGTTGATGAGTGTTCTCCCTTTGAAATACAATCTAAAATTTCTGGTTTGACTAATGTCGCGCCCATTGGTACTCCTCCTGCAATTCCTTTTGCTAAACATAGTATGTCTGGTGCAGTATCCCAGTGTTGGTGTGCCCACATCTTTCCAGTACGTCCTAATCCTGCTTGTATTTCATCATAAATTAATAGAATATTTTTTTCATCACATAATTTTCTAACATCTTGTAAAAATCCATCGGGAGCAACATGAATTCCACTCTCTCCTTGAATAGGTTCTAAAATTACAAATGCTGTTTGATCATTAACTGTTTCACGAAGCTTTTCGATATCCCCGAAAGGTGAAAATGATACTTTTTCTACAAGTGGTTTAAACGCCTTTCTGTATTTTGGATTAAATGTTATTGAAAGTGCACCTAGTGTTTTTCCGTGGTATGAACCATTCATTGCAACCATCTCGGTTTTTCCTGTAAACTTACGTGCAAATTTCATTCCAGCCTCAATTGCTTCTGCACCACTATTATTCAGATGAACCTGTGACAAATTTTTTGGAGCAACTTTGAAAAGATTTTCCAAAAATTCTTCACGAGTCTTACTGTAAAGTGAACTATGAACTGTAATAATTTTTTCAAGTTGTGCTTTCAACGCATTGGTAACTCTTTCATTTTGGTGTCCAAGTAATGCGACTCCATATCCGCCCATACAATCAATGTATTCCTTACCACCGGTATCCCATACATGTGCACCTAAGCCTTTTTCTATTGTTACTGGAAATCTTTGATAGAGATTACCAAGAAATTTATCTTCACTCATTTAGTTATCACCGTACAATTGTCATGTGCTATAGCTGATGAAATTGGATTTTCCTTTTGACCATTTGCAATTAATGCTTCTGTAACTCCCATTTCAAGTGCTTCTGTCGCAGCTAGAATCTTTTTTTCCATACCAAATCCAATTTTTGGCATTATTTCTTTTGCCTCTTCTAATGATAATTTCTCAACCAATTTATCTTCCATGAGCAATCCGTCTACATTTGTAATAAATAACACCTTGTCTGCTTTGACATGTCCTGCTACATTGGCGGCTGCCCTGTCTCCATCAACATTTAGAAATTCTGACTCTTCACTTATCGCAATTGGGGAAATTACCGGGGTGTATCCTTTATCCATGATTGTTTTGATTAAATCTGAATTCACATTTGAGATTTTACCTGTATATCCACCATCAATTACCTGTTTTCTTCCTTTTTCGTTCATAATCATTAACTTCTTTTTCCTATTGGCCTCAATTGTTTTCCCATCCATACCTGACAATCCAATTGCATTAATTCCATTTTTTTGTAACATTTGAACAATTGTTTTGCTTATTCTTCCTGACATTACCATTGTAAAAATTTCGGAAGTTTCTTTGTCTGTATATCGACTCTTTATCCCGCTAGGTGATACGACAAATTTAGGTTCTTTACCTAATTGTTCTGTAACCTTTGTTACTTCTTTGCCTCCGCCATGAACTAGTATGACGCCTTCTTGCTCTACAACTTTTTTAATATCGTCTATTGTTGACGGATGTAAATTATCTACTACACTCCCACCAATTTTTATCGTAATCATCTATTATACTGGTGTTAGTGGGGAATACATAATTCCTTCGAACTCGTCAAATCCTGCCATGACGTTCATGTTTTGAATTGCAGACCCTGCCGCACCTTTCATTAGGTTGTCTGATGCCGATAGAGCAATCAATCTGTTGTTATCTCTGTCTAGATCAAATCCAATATCACAGAAATTTGAACCAACTAAGAATTTTGGGTCTGGGAATTTATGTAGACCGTCTTTATCTCTAATTAATCTGACAAATCGTTCATCACTGTATTCTGCACGGTATATTTTCCAAAGTTCTTTTTCATCAACATCTTTCTTTAGGAATGTATGGTTTGTACATAAAATTCCTCTAACCACATCTACTGCATGTGGGCTCATTGATACTTTGATTTTTCTACCTGCTGTTTGACTTAATTCTTGTTCAATTTCTCCTGTATGTCTGTGCTTTGCTGGTTTGTATGGTCTGATTACTCCTGCACGCATTGCATGTGCTGTTCCTGCACCTGCACCTGCACCTGAAGAACCAATTTTTGAATCAACAACAATATGATCTTCATCAATTAAATTATTTTTAATTAATGGATTTAATGCAAGCATTGAAGTTACTGCCATACATCCCGGGCAAGAAACCAATTGTGATTTTTTAATTTCTTCTCTATGTAATTCTGGTACTCCAAATACTGATTTTTCTAAATAATCTGGATGTGGGTGTTCCCATCCGTACCATTTTCCGTAATCCTCTGGATTATGCAAACGATAGTCTGCACTCAAATCAATAATCTTCATTCCTCTATCATACAATGCCTTTACAATCTCAGTTGCGGTTCCATGTGGAACTGCAGTAAAAACCACATCACAATTATCACTCATTTTTTCATAATCTAGTTCTGAAAATTTTAAATCAGTAAAACCTCTTAGGCTAGGTTGAGCTTTATGCAGAAATTTTCCTACATGTTGTCTTGATGTTACCATCGAAACTTCAACTTTAGGATGACTGAGAAGTAATCTTAGAACTTCTCCTCCTACATATCCTGAGGCTCCTACAATTCCTACTTTCATAATCTATTCTTAAAAAAGCATAATTTAACAGTAATTGCCATTATCACTTGATATTATGAATTGCATAGTCGATCATCTCTTTTGGAATGTTTTTCTTTGAGACTTTTACCAATCCTTTAAACTCAACAGTATTGTTTACCTCGTGTACAACTAGTCCTTTTTCTTTGTCTTCCATCAAGTCGATTCCTAAAATTCCACCACCCACGGCTTTCGATGTTTTTTCACATAAATCTTCCATCTCTTTTGTAATTTCACAAAGTTCTGGGTCTGCACCTAGTGCGATGTTTGTTTTGAAACCTCCCGATGATTTTCTATACATTGCTGATATAGCTTGGTCTCCTACAGTAATTACACGAATATCTCTTGGTGGACGATCAATCATTTCTTGTAAATAGTAAATTCTGTCCTGAGGTCCATCTGTTACCTGTCTATTTTCAATTACAGCTTCTGCTGTATCTTTATCTTTTACTGGCATGACACTTCTCCCCCAACTACCAATTATTGGTTTTATAACTAATGGGTATCCAACTTTTTCAAAATTATCTAATGCTGTTTCAGCTGAAAAAGAAAAGTAAGTTTTTGGAGTTGGAATATTATTTTTTTTTAACAACATTGATGTTATCATTTTATTTCCACAAGTATTTGCAACATCAAATTTGTTAATCACTGGTATGTCCATAAATTCTAAACATGCTGTGAAATGTAATCCCCGGTAATAACTAACACAACGTTCTAACACAACATCACCAAATTCAAAATTTTCAGGTTTACTGTCTGTATCAAAACTAGTAATTTTTGCATCAACCATGGAAGTTTCATAACCTAGTTGCTCTGCATTTTTTTGCAGTAATTTTTCCTCGGTTCTTAACCTGTCAAATACTATGCAAATTTTCTGCAATTACTCTCCCCAGTCTTCGCCAACGGTTTCTGCTTCTTTTAACTCGATATTGGAACCTTCTTTCTTTGAGATTTCATAGTCTGCACCACAATCTCCACAAGAAACAATTTCACCTACAGCGGCATCTTCTGGGATATTCATATTTGCGTCACATTCTGGACAATTCATATTTTTTTTTGCACCTATCTCTAGAATTTATTAGCTTCTGTTGACTGCATTCCCCATAATTCGACAAATCCTTTTGCCAATTTCTGATCAAATGTGGAATCTTTTCCATAAGTGGCTATGTCGTGACTGTAAAGTGAATATTTTGACTCTCTACCTACTACTCTGACATTTCCTTTGTGAAGTTTTAATCTTACAGTTCCAGTTACACGTTTTTGAGCTTGTTCAATGAATTCATCCAATTCTTTTCTTAATGGATCATCCCATAATCCTGAATAAACTAACCATGCCCATTCATCATCCACTAATGTCTTAAATTTAGTTTCATGTTTTGTATGTACCATTTTTTCAAGATCTGAGTGTGCTTCAATTAAACAAATTGCAGCTGGTGTTTCATACACTTCGCGTGATTTTATTCCAACCACTCTGTCTTCAATATGATCAACTATTCCAACACCATGTGAACCTGCTTTTTTATTCATATATTCTATCAATTTCACTGGGGACATTTTTTTACCATCTACTTCAATTGGTATTCCTTTATTGAATTTGATTTTCAAATATGTAGGTTTTTCAGGTAAATTCTTTGTCTTAATCCAAATGAATGCATCATCTGGTGGTTCATTGAATGGATTCTCTAAAACTCCACCTTCAATTGCCCTTCCCCATAAATTTTGATCAATGCTGAATTTTTTTGCAACACTATCTATCTCAATTCCATGTTTATTTGCAAATTTTAATTCAGTCTCACGGTCTAGGTTCATATCGCGAATTGGTGCAATGATTGGAAGATTAGAACCTGCCCTTAACGTATTATCGAAACGTACTTGATCATTTCCTTTACCTGAACAACCATGTGCTAATGATGAAACTTTTTCTTTTTTTGCAATTTCAAGTACTTTGTGCGCAATTAACGGTCTTGCTAATGCAGTTGCAAGACAATATTTCTTTTGATATAATGCGTTAGCTTTGATTGCTGGAAAAATATAATCTGTAACAAATTCTTTTTTTGCATCTATGTTGTAATGTTTTTTAACTCCAAGTTTTTTTGCTTTTTTTGCAATTTTTGTACTATCATCTCCTTGACCCACATCAACTGTTACTGTAATTACATCCATGTCATGCATATCTTGCATATACTTTACAACTACTGATGTATCCAATCCTCCTGAAAATGCAAGTATTGATTTTTGTTTCATAATGCAACTGTTTGAATGTATATGGGCATTTATCTTTTATGATAACTATTTGGGCTTGAGATTTCATTTGAAAAACGAATAGCTACAGCTAAAATTCGATGGCTATTTAACTTTCAGACATAACGCTGTTTTATGAAAATCTCATATCTCATTGGTGCTGTAATTGTAGTAATTGGAATTATTGCTTTTGTAGGCTTTACTCAATCTTCTGTTAATGATTCTGAAAATAATATCCGTGTGGCATTCTTTCCAAGTGTAGTTCATGCAGTGCCAATTATAGGAATGGAAACTCAAACTTTTGCAAATAATCTTAATGCTGATTTGGATATACAAGTGAAGATATTTGATAGCGGTCCTCAGGTAATCGAATCAATATTCTCAAATTCTGTTGATATTGCATATGTTGGTCCTGGTCCTGTGATCAATGGTTTTCTAAAATCTGACGGAAATGATCTAAAAATTCTTGCAGGCGCTGCTAGTGGTGGAGCAAGTTTTGTAATACAAAAAAATTCTGGATTGGACTTGATTGAAAATTACTCTGGAAAACGAATTGCAGCTCCCCAAATCAGTAACACACAAGATGTATCTCTTCGACACTATCTTGCAGAAAATGGTTTAATCACTGCTGAAAAAGGAGGCGATGTTTTTGTTTTGAATATAGCAAATCCTGATATCTACACACTTTTTGCAAAGGGTGACATTGATGGTGCATGGGTTCCTGAACCTTGGGCAACCATGTTAGTTGAGGAATTGGATGGAATTCGGTTGTTTGATGAAAATGAATTTTGGCCAGAAAATCAGTTTTCATCAGTGTTACTAATCGGTAGATCAGATTACATTGAAAAAAATCCTGAAATAATTAAAAAATGGATTAATGCAAATGAAAAAACTGCTCAATGGATCAATAATCATCCTGATGAATCCGAAAAACTTTACAATGAATTCTTGAAAAGCTATATGGGGCGAACATTACCTCAAAACATTGTGGAAAAATCATTTTCAAAGATAATGATTACATCTGAACCTCTGGAAAATTCTATTCATACTTTTGCCGAACGTGCTGATGCGTTAGGATATCTTGGACGTGATGGTTATACACTTGATGGAATTTTTTATCATGAAAATATATCAGTGACATCAAATGAGGAGAATCACAATGGGTAAGATTGAAGCAAAAAATATTATAAAATATTTTCAACATGATGGTAAACCTCTCAAAGCTATTGGTGGAGTGAATCTCACCGTTGATGATGGGGAGTTTGTTTGTATAGTCGGTCCATCTGGATGTGGCAAATCAACTTTTCTTAGAATTTTGGCAGGATTGGAAAAACCTGATGATGGGGAAGTATTACTTGATGGAAAAAAACTTGTTAACACTGGACCGGACAGAATAATGGTATTTCAGGAAGGTGCATTATTTCCATGGTTGACTGTGGAAGATAATGTTGAATATGGTTTGAAAGTTGCTGGAATTCCTGAGAATGAACGTCATGATATATCCAAAAGATATCTTGACATGATGCAATTATCTCAGTTTGCAAATTCATACACGTATCAATTATCTACTGGAATGAAACAGCGTGTTGCTATTGCACGTGCACTTGTGATGGATCCTGATGTATTATTAATGGATGAGCCTTTTGCAGCCCTTGATTCTCAGACTAGAGATTTACTTTTAGTTGAAATGCAAATGATTTGGCAAAAAACGAAAAAAACCATCATATTTGTAACGCATAATGTGCCTGAGGCGGCTGTACTTGGTTCACGTGTTGCAGTATTTAGCCACAGACCTTCAGTTGTAAAAAAATCTCTTGATATTGATTACAAAAGACCTCGTGTTGCAGAAGATGAAAATTTAGGAAAATTTGAAAAACAAATTCTTGCTGCATTAAGGCATCAGGGGCCAAAATAGGTGTTTATTCAATGAAAGCAAATCTCTTAGGTAAAAAAATCGCATTTTATGTACTAATCATAATTGTTTGGCAAGGAATTGATTCTGCAGAAATCTGGCCTGATAACATATTCCCTTCTCCTATAGAAGTTGGAGAAGATCTACTTTATGGTATATCTGATGGAAGTCTGTTTTATGGAATAGGAACTAGCATGTGGCGTTTGGTAATTGGATTATCCATTGCAATTGGTGGTGGAATGTTACTTGGAATATTCATGGCTCGTGTTGAGACTGTAAATCAAACTATTGGTTCCCTTGTACTTGGATTACAATCAATTCCTTCTGTAGCTTGGGTTCCACTTGCAATCTTATGGTTTGGTCTGTCCGATTCTGGAATAATCTTTGTGACTGCAATTGGTGCAATTTTTGCTGTCACAATCAATACGTACACTGGAGTGAAAAATATCGATCCGTCATTTATTGAAGCTGCACGAAATATGGGTGCTAAAGGTGGTCAATTGATCACAACAATTCTCATACCTGCCGCATTTCCATATATGATTTCTGGATTCAAACAAGGATGGGCGTTTGCATGGAGAGGTGTAATTGGCGCAGAACTTCTTTTCTCATTTTTGGGTCTTGGATTCTTGTTAAATGTTGGAAGGCAACTAAATGATGTATCTCAAGTTATTGCAATGATGCTTGTAATAATGGGAATTGGAATTCTAATTGATGGCTTTGTCTTTAAAAAATTAGAAGATAAGGTTATGACTAAATGGGGACTTCGTTAGGTTTTTCTGACTTCATTTTAGTTGAAATTATGAATGCTGTTAATGTAACTACAACTGCAAAAATCATGACTGCTGTATAGTCTGTATAGTATGCAATGATTCCTGCAATCACTGGACCAATAACTGTGGAAATTGCTAATGTAGAGCTAAAAATTGCTGTCGATGTTGATCTTGGATTGTTTTCCATCAGATGGAAGTTTCCTCCAATAAACAAAAATGCCCATGAACATCCAACTATGGCCATGAATGGCCATGCCATCCACCAATCTGTAATTAATGCTAATCCAACAAATACTATGACCGTCATTCCTATTCCAATCTTGAATTTTGTTATATTTTGAATCTGAATTCTCTTTGACATCAAATTCATTACGACAAATGCAGTTAGTGTATTTGCTACATATATCATTGAAACTTGATATAATTCTGCACCAAAATACTCCATTAACATGATGGGTAAAACTGTCCATGCTGCAGCTGCACCAATATGGCGAATTAGTAATGATGAAAAAAGAAATTTATTTTTTACAATGATCTTCTTGATTATTCCTTTTTCTACAATTTTTTCCGTTTGTATTTTAGGAAGTTTCAATGAAATGATAAATCCTATAATGAAAAAACAACTGCTCACCACAAAAATTAATTTTTCATCGTTAGCTAATCCTGCTGCAACTATGCCTGCCATCCATCCTAAAGCATGAAATGATATTACTGATGCAACCTTGGATTTTCCTTTTCCTGCCTCGTATGCGTATGCTAACATTGGTGGAATCATAATTCCTGATGCAATTCCTGCACCTAATCTAGCTATGATTAGGTATGTTGTATTATCTGCAAAATAATGCAAACCAAATGTAATTGCACATAAAATGAAACCTATTCTTATGAATAGCAATCGTTTTGCTTTTCTATCTGACATACGACCAAAATACGTCTCAGTTAGAATTTGTGCAAACGCAAATGATGCAACAATTATTCCAATCTCAAAAACAGATTCCGCAACAAGGCTTGCAATAATTGGCATAAAAACAAATGTAATTGCTATTCCAGAATGTTGGAAAAATGTTGTTCCTCTAACTAAGTTATTTAGATTATCCCTTTGTAACACATGTTTATTCTTTAATCACCTAATTTGAAAGAAGAGGTTAACTTACTCATTCGTTCTCAATTTTGTTACAATCTGTTTCAGCATTCTTGCTGAAGCACCCCATATCATGTGTTTCTCAAATGTGAATGTATACATTTCTTGAATTGAGTTATGTTCTGGATCTGAATCATCTGCAAGTGTTTGTAAAAATGGCATCAATGGGATCTCTAAAAATTCATCTACTTCTGAATTAGGTATTAAATTTTTAATTTCATTTAACATACAGACAAATGGTAAAATTGTAAATCCTGAATTTAATGTTGTAACAGGTTTCAGTTGACCTAAAATTTCTCCACGCTGAACTATAATCCCAGTTTCTTCTTTGGTTTCTCTAATTGCGGTGTCTAGCAAGTCATTATCCTCATCAGATATCTTTCCTCCTGGAAATGCTATTTCTCCTCCGTGATGATTCATTGTAATTGGTTTTTTAATCATTAAAATTTTTGGTGAATCCGCAAAAATTACAATTAAAACTGATGCTAATTTTGTTTGATAATTTTCTTCTAAAACTGGATAAATTTCAGATGTTAATGATTCTCTAATTTTTTCTACACTCACATTTTTGTGTAAAACAAATTACTAAATGAGTTTGTCTTTCTTGAAATAATCACAATTCCAATAATTGTCGCTGCCAAGACTATCATCACCATTTGGCCGAATTCTGGGACAACATAACTACCAAAAATCTCTATTTTTTCAGTACCTTTCTTGAATGGAATAGTAATTGTTAATCCCTTCTCAAATCCAAATTCATCTGTTATGTACAATGTCTCTGCTTCATCATTAAACAAACCTGGCTCAGAATGAATTTGTGCTATAAACTCACCATTGTCAAATGGTCTTACAAGAAAATCATTAATTTTCAATGATAATTCGCCATCTTCAGTTGTATCCATGTTGATAACTAATGATGCTTTTTTTGGTTTTGCTGTAATATCTAAAACCTCGCCTCCTTCAATCTCATAATAAATTAGAGTTGTTAAATCAATTTCATCAGGTACCACTGCAGTTCCATCATTCTCCATGAAACCTGAAATTTTTACATTTCCTTGAAATGCTTCTGGTACTTCAAAGTAGAGATGCCAATTTCCCATTTCATCTATACTTTGTAATGTTTCCACTGTTTCTGTAAATTTAATTTTAGGATCTTTTGCACTTGCACCTTTAACCATTTTTTCTCCATCTAAAACTACTTCATATTTTTCATTAAGGGAATTTGTAGGAAATTCAAAACTTCCTATAACTGGAAGCTGGAATCCATTTGTTGAATACATGTTTAATTCAGTTCCATCATCTGTAAATTTTGCATCTTTGAACCATGCATTTGCAGTATATCTGAAAGTGAATGTTTCATCATTTTGTTTTACTGTCAAAGGCATTATTGCATCATCTCCAAATGCAAAACAACTGTAGTAATCAACATCTTGTGAAATGTGTGGTGATGCAAGCATTTTGAAATCTAAAACCTCGCCAGGTTTCATTGCATGAAATATTTCTGATGATGAAACATCCAATATGTTGTCATCTTCATCTTTTATCAAAGCATAAATTCGAAATTTTTCAAATGTTGTCTCTCCTCCATTTCTAATCTTTCCAACAATACTGCCATCCTCTTGTATGTCTAAAGAATCGTAAAGCACGTACCCTCCAACATATTGATTTATTGTTTCTTCATATGTTATCAATGGTTCTTCTAAAACTGGTGATGGACCTGTAACTTCAGGAAATTGTAATTTCAATGGAAGCATTTTGTCAGGTTCGATTGCAGCTAACTTGTGAGTTTGTTCAAATCTTTGATTACCATCCGTGACAGAAAGTGTGATAGTTGGTTGTATTGTGAAATATTCCTTATTTTTTACACCTGCAAATACTGTGTACACGCCGTCTTCATCATAAAATCCTACAAACTCATGTTCTGGAATGTATACCTCTCCGTACATCCCTGCATCTGCTAATCCGGGATAAAATACTGAAAACAGCGCCAATGATACTATTACAAAAGCAAATTTTCTCATACATCAAATCTGTAAAAATTAGATAAAAACCTAATCAGTAAATCATTAAACATAGAGAAGTTTTAATCAAGTGTTTCATCATTTCCCATATGACAATAAGATATGAGATTAACCCTCCAAAGGTGTCTGATCCTTCCTCAAGAATTGAGTTACTAGATGAGAGAATCAAACAAATTAGCAAATTTTGTGATGGAATTCATGTAACTGATTCTGTTTTGGGAATTGAGAGAATATCTCCATTAATTATTGGTGCAGAAATTAAACAAAAGTATCCAGAACTTAGAGTAACTATTAGTTTACGAGTAATTGATAAAAAAATTCCTCAGATTGTTGATTTTGTTGATTCTGCAATACATGCCAATCTTGATGGAATTTTAATTTTGATGGGTGATCCTTCTCCTGAAAATAATTACAAATCTGGAGTTATCCCAAGCTTTGCTGTTAATCATTTAATTCAAAATGGTTTTGGAGAAAAAATCAATTTCTATTTATCATTACCAAGTAAACCAAATTTTGATAAGATTTCTAAGAAGGTAACAGCTAAACCAAATGGCTTTGTAACACAAGTAGTCCATGATGCCTCACAAGTCAAAAGAATCACTGATTATCTTAATCCAAAAGGCTTTTCAATAATTCCTTGTTTGTTATTCCCTTCACCTAAAAATTCACGTTCTGCACAATTTCTTAACCTTGATTGGTCTAATTATGAGGATAACTTCTCATCTTTTGTTCTCGAAATTGAGAGTATTACTGGAGATGTTTTACTTACATCTCCAAATGATTTTAAAGGAGCTTTAGATTTCTTAACACGATTACAAAATTGAATAAAGAAACATTTGCTGATGCATTAGAGAATAGAATTCTTCTTTTTGATGGTGCAATGGGAACCGAAATTCAAAGATATGATCCAAAATCTGAAGATTTTCCAGACGGAAAAGATGGATTCAATGATGGATTATCTACAACAAAACCTGATTGGATAAAAGAAATTCATAGAAAATATCTTACAGCTGGTGCAGATTGTATTGAAACTAATACTTTTGGTTCAAATAAAATTAAACTTGATGAATATGGTTTTGGTGCACAAACCGTTGAGTTAAATCAAAAAAATGCAGAACTAGCAAGAAGTGTTTGTGATGAATTTACTGATAGACAAAGATTCGTTGTTGGTTCTATGGGACCTACTGGCTATCTTCCTAGTTCTAATGATGCTGATCTTGGTCAGATGCCTTTATCTCAAATAAGAGAAGCTTTTGAATTACAAGCTGAGGGATTAATCAAAGGAACCGTAGATGCATTACTGATTGAAACTAGTCAAGATATTCTCGAAGTTAAATTGGCAGTTGAAGCATCTCATTCAGCAATGGAGAAGATTGGAAGGAAGGTTACATTAATTTCAAATGTTACTTTGGACCAATATGGAAAAATGCTGTTAGGAACAAATGTCCAATCTGCATATACTACTGTCTCTGATATGGGAATTGATATTTTTGGCCTAAATTGTTCTACTGGTCCAATTGAAATGGAACCAAGTATACAGTGGTTAAATGATCAAAAACATAAACCATTACTGATAGTTCCAAATGCTGGAATGCCTGAAAATGTTGGTGGTCAGGCGGTATACAAAATGACACCTGAAAAAATGGCATCTGCACTTAGTTCATTCATTGAAGAATATCCACAAATTAACATAATTGGTGGTTGCTGTGGAACAAATCCTGAGCATATTACACAATTAAGAAAAATTATTGACCAGCAAAAGAAAGATTGATGAGATAAGTATTTACAAAATTTATTTTAAAAATATACATGTTAAAGCCTAGAGTAAGCTCATCGATAAAATCCGTCGATCTGAAACAGGAGGTAGGACCTCTTATCATTGGAGAGCGATTGAACACACAGGGTTCAAAAAAAGCAAAACAGCTTGTTCTAAATGATGATTTTGATGGTTTAGTTGATCTCGCAAGAAATCAAGTTGAAGATGGGGCTCATTGTATTGATGTCTGTGTAGCTACAACTGAACGTTCAGATGAAAAAACATTCATTTTGAAACTAGTAAAAAGTTTGAGTTTAGAGATAGATGCACCACTTGTAATTGATTCGACAGATCCTGAAGTAATTGAATCTGCAATTGAACAAATTCCAGGTAAGCCAATTATCAATTCAATTAATTTAGAAGGCGATGGAAGTAGATTCAAAGCATTAGCACCATTGATGGCAAAATATGGAATTCCCGCAATTGCATTATGTATTGGACCTGAAGGGATGGCAAAAACACCAGCTCAAAAGGTTGAAACTGCTGAGCTATTATACAAATCTGGAAAAAAATATGGTTTACGTCCAGAACAGTTTATCTTTGATGTTCTAACATTCACACTTGCAACTGGCGAAGATGAATTTCTTGATGCTGGGAAACATACTCTTGAAGGAATTAAACTTGTTAAAGAAAGATTTCCAAACTCATTCACAACTCTTGGTTTGAGTAACATTAGTTTTGGTTTAGCTCCACAAACACGACGTGTTTTGAACTCTGTATTTCTATACCATGCAGTTCAAGCAGGTCTTGATAGTGCAATTGTCAATGCACGAGAAATAACACCTTATACTGAAATTGATGAAAAAGAAAGAAAACTTGTAGAAGATTTAATTTTTAATACTCACCCAAATGCACTATCTGATTTAATATCTCATTTTGAAAATATCAGCCAAGATTCTACAACACAAAAGAAGAAAGTTGACGTTGATCCATCATGGCCTGCTGGTAAACGTTCAAACTTTAGAATAATTAATCGTCTTAAAGATGGAATTCAAAATGATGTGGTTTCTGCTATTGCTGAAAAATTATCTGATAAAGATCTACTAGTTGACAATGATGGAATTTTATCAATTAATGCTAGTAAAGAAATCACTCATCAAGGTGCTATTCAAACATTAAATGATGATCTTTTACCTGCAATGAAAATTGTCGGTGACAAATTTGGTGCTGGTGAATTAATTCTTCCATTTGTACTAAAATCTGCAGAATGTATGAAGGCGGCAGTTAAGGAATTAGAAAAATATTTGCTAAAAGAAGAGGGAACCAGCAAAGGTATTCTAGTTTTAGGAACTGTCTATGGTGACGTTCACGATATTGGAAAAAATTTAGTAAAAACCATCTTTGAAAATAATGGCTACACTGTACATGATTTAGGAAAACAAGTCCCTTTGCAAAAATTTGTAGAAAAAATTAATGAAGTAAAACCTGACGCTGTAGGCCTTTCAGCATTATTGGTATCCACATCAAAACAAATGCAATTTTTTGTTGAACATGCAAGAAAAACTGATGTTAATATTCCAATACTATGTGGTGGCGCTGCAATAAACAGCAATTACATTAACCGGATTGCAAAACAAGATGGACTTTATGAGCCTGGAATATTTTATTGTGGGACCATGTTTGATGGACTCAAAACAATGGACAAGCTAGTCTCTGAAGAAAAGGATTCATTTGTTGATAATTGGAAAGAAAAAATATCACACTGGGAAGAAAGTAAAGTAAAACAAGTTGATTCTAAAGATCTTCCTCATAGTGATGTCAAACCTGTACCGCCACCAACTCCTCCAAAAATCAATGATGTCATTAGACTAAAATCTGAAGATTTTGATCTAAATGAAATCTGGAATCATTTAAACAAAAATTCACTGTTCAAACTTTCTTGGGGTATTAGAGGAAATTCAAAAACTGATACAATTGATGATCCTGAAAAACTTCTTGAAGAATGGAAAAAACGCGTGGTAGATGATAACCTCTTTGAACCACAAGCTGTTTACGGATATTTTTCATGTCATAATCGTGATGATAAATTAGTTGTAGATGGTCCTGAGGGCCAAGATGTAATTTTTGATTTTCCTCGTTCATCAAAAACAAAACATTTGTGTTTGACAGATTATTTTGGTGAAAATGACATTGTTGCATTCCAGTCTGTAACTGTTGGTACAAAAGCCGCTGAATTAATTGAAAAATGGGATAAGGAAGACAAGTACACAGATGCATATTATCTACATGGTCTTGCCGTTGAAACAGCAGAAGCAATGGCAGAATGGATTAATCATAAAATTAGAATTGAACTTGGATTGTCTGAAAAAGGTGGTTTAAGATATAGTTGGGGATACCCTAGCTGTCCTGATACGACTCAACAGCATCTTGTATGGAAATTAATTCATGGCGAAAAATCTGGTATGGAGTTAACAGAATCTGGACAGATTATTCCTGAACAATCAACTGCTGCAATAGTTGTCCATCATCCTGAAGCAGAATACTTTGTTTTATAGAGTAAAATCACGCTTGATTTAAAAAGAGGAAAATCTGTTTGAAACTTCATGGGAGCTAGAAAGACATCTGCAAGAAAAATCAGATTAATCAAGAAAACAAAACAAGCATCCGCTGTTCCGGCATGGGTTATTCTAAAGACAAAACGTTCTGTTAGAACAAATCCAAAGGCTAGACAATGGCGTAGCACTGATGTGGAGGTTGGATAGTTGTCCCAAGAACTTGAACGTGTATACACAATTCCATTAGGAAAAGTACTCCTTTCTCAAAGTCAGCATCGTGCAGTTAGAGCAATTAACATGATCCGTGAATTTGGTCGTAAACACATGAAAACTCAAGAAATTAAGATTGATGAAGAACTCGCTCAATTAATTTGGTCTAGAGGTGTTAGAAGTCCTCCACGCAAAATTCGTGTTAAAATGACAAAAACAGATGATGGTTACATTTTAGTTACTAATTATGAAGAGGGTACAGAATCTGATGAAACAGATTCAAAGAAATCTCCTGAGATTAAACAAAAAGTTGAACCTCAAACAGATGATACAGATGCAATTGAGGTAACAGAAGAAACTCTC
>JAOLYM010000015.1 GCA_028343435.1 Candidatus Nitrosopelagicus sp. | reverse complement strand
ACATTTTTGATCTATTTCTTCTAAAAAATAGAAGATTACAGTTTATTTTAACAAATTATTGCAAAAAACTATGTAAATTCTATAGTTTATTTTTAAACTATGTAATTTAGTAAAAACTACATAGTTTCCTGTGCCTGTCAGATTCGGGATAATAAAATAAACCATGAAAAAATGGACAATGGATAAGTCCTCAGCGGATGTTATATTCAAAAATCATTAAAATTAATCATGAAAAGCGGTTCAGATAGCAAACTACAAGATTTTTGTCGTCATAGCCAACCCTTACAAGAAATGTCATTTGTATGTAGAATTTTTTATTGCTAGAACCGCTTTTTCAAAAATTTATCCCATTGGTGGCATTCCAGGAGGCATACCGCCACCAGAACCACCAGAGATTGCTATTACATCATCGATTCTAAGAATCATTGATGCGGCTTCTGTTGCAGATTTTATAATCTGTTCTTTTACTACAACTGGCTCTACAATATTTTGAGATAGCATGTCAGCTACTCTTCCTTCTTTTGCATTAATTCCGGTCCACTTTTTACCTTCACTTTGTCTTGCACGTAATTTGACCATGGTATCAATTGGATCCATACCTGCATTTTCTGCAATAGTTAATGGAATAATTTCTAATGCTTCTGCAAATTTGTTAATTGCTAATTGTTGTCTTCCTTCAAATCTTTCAGACCAATCTTTCAAAAATGATGCTAATACAGCTTCTGGTGCACCTCCACCTGCTACAATTTCTGGTTTTTCAATTACATCTTTAACGACCATTAGTGAATCATGAATAGAACGGTCTACTTCATCAACTACACGTTGAGAACCACCACGAATTAGTAAAGTTACAGATTGTGGATTTTTACATCCTTCAATGAAAACCCATTTGTCAGATTCAACTTTCTTTTGTTGAACTAAGTTTGCTGCACCTAAATCTTTTTCAGAAATATCTTCAATGTTTGAAGTAATACGGGCACCTGTTGCTTTTGCAAGTTTTGTCATGTCACTTTCTTTTACACGTCTTACAGCTAAAATTCCATGTTTTGACAAAAAGTGTTGTGCCATGTCATCAATTCCTTTTTGACAGATTACAACGTTTGCGCCAATTGCATGAATTTTTTCTACCATTGTTTTGATCATTCTATTTTCTTCTTCAAGAAACATTTGCATTTGTGTAGGATCATTAATTCTAATTTCTGCACTCATCTCTGTTTTTTCAACTTCCATTGCTGTGTTAAGTAAAGCAATTTTTGCTTGTTGAATTTTTTTTGGCATACCAGAGTGTACAACTTCTTTATCCAAAACAATTCCTTTAATCAATGCGGTATCTTGAATTGAACCTCCAGCCTTTTTCTCAACTTTAAGATTATCAAGATCAACAGATGATTTGTTATCATTCGTTTCGGTAATATTCATAATTGAATCAACAACAATTTTTGAAAGTGATTCACTGTCTTCTGAAATTAGTTTTGATTCCATACTTGTACTTGCAACTTGTAACAATATTTCTCTGTCATCAGGACTTACTTTTTTTGATATTTCAGATAAAATTTCTAGTGCCTTTTCAGATGCTGCTTGAAAGCCTTCAATAATAACTGAAGAGTGTACATCTTTTTTTAGTAATTCTTCTGCTTTTGCAAGTAAGGTTCCAGCAAAGATAACAGACGATGTGGTTCCATCTCCAACTTCATTATCAATGGTTTTAGAAATTTCAATCATCATTTTAGCAGCTGGGTGTTGTGCATCAATTTCTTTTAGAATTGTTGCACCATCATTTGTAATTGTAACGTCACCTAAGGAATCAACAAGCATTTTGTCAAGTCCACGTGGACCTAAACTTGATTTTACAATATCACAGACCATTTTTGCAGCCATGATATTGTTTTTTTGAGCATCTCTGCCTTTTTCTTGTAAAGCGCTTTCTTTTAGGACTAAAACAGGTCCATTCGGCGTTTGTTGTATTGAGGCCACGGATATTTTTCTACGAATTCCCTTTTTATAGGTTAGTCTGGATCGTGGGGATAAACGTTCTAGATTTTACATCTACAATACCACTATACAATATTCTAATGTCAGGTAATGCCAAGAAAGGTAGGAATAAAGGAAGTAGATGTGGTTTTTTAAATTTACAGCCGGAATCAGATAAAACATCATTAATTTTTGCAAAGTTTTTTGTTACTTTTTCGATTGGGTCAGTTGAGATTATTCCTCCCATTTGAAATGGTAAAGATGCCAATGTTTTTCCATTTTTCACAACAATTAATCCACCTTGTGACTTTGAGAGTTTATTACATGCATCAGCCATGTCATTCTCGTTTGAACCAATCACTATCATGTCATTTTCATGAAAACTCCATGTAGACGCAAATGCACCAATATCAGCGCCAAAATTTTCTAAAAATCCAACTGCATGTGTTTTACTGCCAAATGTTCTATCCAATGCTGCAACCTTCCAGACATCCTTATCATACGATGCAACGACATTCAAGTCTTTAACATCTAAATCAGATGTACTCTTTTTTGTGACAATTTCAGTTTTCATTGAAATTGTATTTACAGTTTCAACATTATTTTTTGAAATTACATTGAAAAATTTTGGCTGTAATTTTGAAATCTTAACAGTTTTTTGCATCCAAGTTGGTACTTTTGGGGTATGAATTTGTGGAACAAGTTTCCCGTTAGAAACAACAATTTTTCCACCTAAGATTACTTTGTTAATTTTTATTTTTTTGTAATCATCTAAAATTAAGATATCTGCAATCTTTCCAGGACCAATTCCACCAAATTCATTTCCCATTTTATAATAATCAAAACAATTTCTTGATGCCATAGAAATAGCATCAATTGGATTCATTCCAAGTTTTATTGATTCTCTGACACAATGATCAATGTGACCAATGTTAGTTATGTCAGATGGATCTAAACCATCAGAGCAAAACATCAATCGGTTTTTGTATATTTTATTAGATAACACAAGAGGAATAATTTCTTTCAAGTCTCTACGAATTGAACCTTCTCGGATCATTATCCACATACCAAGACGTAATCGCTCTAATACTTGATCAAAATTTATTGGTTCATGACAAGAAAAAATTCCTGATGCAATGTAAGAATTTAATTTTTTACCGCTTGCGCCTGCTGTATGACCGTTAATTATACAATGATTTTCATGCATTTGTTTTAATGACTTTATAGTTTTAGAATCTCGTTTGGTAACTTTTGTCCAAGCAAAGACTTCACCTAAACCAACAACAGATTGTAACCCAATTGCATCTTTTTCCTCTTTTAGACTAAGAGTTTTTCCATGACTAAATTTTCTGTCAACCGGTAAACCTCCAGGTATTGTGTGAAAAAATCTCATTGGTAAATTTTGAGTTTGTCGTAAAAATTCCTTAAAACCACGATAGCCACATACACTTACAATATCAATAGAATCTGGGAAAAGTGAAGTTACTCCACGTAGTAACGATTTTTTTACAAATTCTGCAGGGGTAACAAAATGATCAATGTGTATATGAGGATCGACAAAACTGGGACAGACATGCTTGTTTTTTACATCTAAAATTTTGGTTTTTGGACCACGTGTATGAGATGCATCATTACCAACAAATGCAATTCTATCATTTTTAATCGATATCTGGATTTTTTCTTGTATTTCATTTGTATAGACATTGATTAGAGAACAATTTTCTAAAATTAGATCTGCATGACTATCTCCAATAGATACTGAATTAATTTCAGATAATACTGAAGAAAATTTAGTGTGCATACCTCAATGTAGCCTCAGATATTATTATACATTGAAGCGATGTTTAAATTACGGTCAGCGAGGCACAATACTATGAATTTGCCAAAAGAGACTAGATCATATTGTCCAAAATGTAAAAGTCATCAAAAAATGAAAGTCTCAATTTACAAAGCTGGAAAAAGAAGAGGTTCAGCAGCAGGTGAAAGAAGACATGCTTTAAGAAAAAAGGGATATGGTGGACAGAAATTCCCAAAACTTGCAAAACCTGCTAAAACTACTAAAAAAGTTACATTAATTGAAACATGTACAACATGTAAAAAGAAAATGATGAATAAAGGAATTAGAATTAGAAAATTCGAGTTGATAGCAGCATGAAAAAAGATCACGTTTTGGTTCCAGAACCAAGTAGTAAATTCAACAAAGTGAAATGTCATGAATGCGAGGAGGAACAGATTGTATACTCTCACAGCTCTACACAAGTAATTTGTAATTCATGCGGAAATGTCTTATCAAAAGCAACAGGTTCAGTTGCTCAGATAAATGGAAAAATCTTAGAAAGTACCGAGTAATTCAAAATCAGTTTTTGTATTTACATTCAAGCATACACGTTTGTCATTAATTATGATATAATTTTCTTCTACAGAATCAAAATTTTGAATCTTACTTGCATTTACAATAGAAATACCAGTATGTACATAATCCTCTTCATTAAATGAAATAATACATTCAGGTTCTAAATTCAAAGAGGATTGAAATGATTTTGTTGTGATAATACTAGTCCATATTTTTTCAGGATTTCTAGCATCGACTATTTGTTTGACTATATTTTCATCTAAAAGAGGCAAATCTCCAGAAGTGACAAATATGTAATCATTTAATTTCTTCAAAACATAGTTTAGATCTGTCACAAAATTTTCTCCTGAAGTTTCAAGAACTTCTATATCATTTTCAGTAAGAATTTTGTGTGTTTGTGGTGAATTTGGACTAGTTACCGCAATAATTTTTTCAAAACAATTTGAATTTTTTAATGCATCAATAACATGCAAAATAAGTGGTTTTTTGTACTCAAGCAGTAATTTTTCTTGATTACTATGCATTCTGGTTCCTTTTCCACCAGCCATAATAAGACCAATCATAATGAAACAAAGATCAACAAAGAGGATAATCTAGTTATTTCATTACTTGCGCCCATAACATCACCAGTAATTCCTCCAAAACTTTTTGTGGATAATCCAACTAGAAACATTGTAAGAATAATTCCCGATGCAAAAACTATCAATCCATTCATTTCACCAATAACAATCAATGGAATAATTGTGATTATTCCAGCTATCAGTAAACGTTTTTTGTCTTTCATAGAATCCATGAAAGGAGAGTTTGAACCTATAGATGCAGAATTTCCTAATCCAGCCATTAAAACCATCGAGAATTTTGCCATTATTTCACTTAGTAATATGATTTTGAATAGATCCATTCCGCTACTAAATGATAATGCAATGATCATGCCTATTGCATACAGCACTATTGAAAATATTCCAGCAGAACCTACAGAAAGATCCTTCATTGCTTTGCGTTTTTTTTCTTTTGTTCCCTTAGTCATTAAACCGTCTGAAAAATCAGCAAGACCATCAGTATGGTGAATTCCAGTTATTACTGCAAGGGATGCAACAACAACCAAAGATACAACGAGCGGTTCAAGATAAAGAGATAATCCATAACCTAAACTTCCAACGATGAGTCCTATTACAATTCCAACAATTGGAAAAAGAAACATGTTTTTTGCAATAGAATTAAGATCTGAATTTGATGTAGGAATAATTGTCAAAAATGAAAAAACAGAACCAATTTGCTTAAGCAATGAAAATCAACTCCACAAGTGAAACAAAGAAGATTAAAGGAATAGATATAATTCCAAAGAAAAGTAAAGATGTAACCTTCATCAGTGTAATTGCGTCTTTAACTTTTTTTGAAGTGATTTCACTATCACCAGTTCCCAAAGAATAATGTTCAAGTTTTTCAAATTTAGTTCCCAATGCACCAGCAAAAGCAGCCATTGGATATCCTGCATTTGGACTATCTGTTTTTTTTCCATCTCGTTTGAAAATTTCATAACAATTTTTCCAATCATGTCCTAACAACATTGAACCAAGTACAATTGTGAGGCCAGTTAATCTTGAAGGAATATAGTTTAAAATATTATCACAATTTGCGCCAAACCAACCTAGATTTTTAAACATTAAAGTTTTGTATCCGACCATAGAATCAACAGTATTTACAATACGATATGCAAATGCACCTGGTAAACCAAATATGGCAAAGTAAAACATTGGACCAGTAATTCCATCTACAATATTTTCACTTAGGCTCTCTAAAGTTCCAGATAATATGTGATTTTTATCTAAATTTTTTGTATTTCTCTTCACGATCATTGATAGATTTGTTCTTGCATTGTTTAGATCATTCTTTTCAACAGCATCTAAAACTGCTAAAGCATGACGTTCCATTCCTTTAATTGCAATTGTCAATTTGAATAATATTATTCCAGAAATAATAGAAACTAAGATTGATAAAAATTCAATATTAATAAAATCAATACCATATTGTAAACTAAGTAAAATTGCAGTAGAGACAGAAATAGGGACTAAGACGATAAAAATTCCACTAAATTTTTCTAAATTTTGATTTTCATTTTTAATACGAGTTGTTATTGTTCCAATTAAATTTCCAATCCAAGCAGTTGGATGATAACGATTTCTTGGATCACCTAAAACAAGATCTAATGATATAGCAAGCCCAATTACAATAATTGATTCCAGAATCATTTCAAAAGTTTCTCCACCTGACGAATATTAAGACTTGACTTTACAACTTTGGCAATTTTGTTAATTTCAGTATCTAGTTTTTTTAGATTTGGGGTATTCCAATTCAAGTTTTTAGAAGAATTTCCAATTGAATCCTCATCAGGTATTTCAAAATTTGTCATAGGTATGGTACCAAAAACAGGTAAGCCCGTTTTTTGTTTTAATTTTCTATATCCAGGTTTTAAAATTTCGATATCTCCTCGAAATTTGTTTACGATAAATCCTTTGACGAGTTCAACATATTTTTTTTCAATTAACTCCATTGTTCCTACAATACTTGCAAATGCACCGCCTCTTTCAATATCTGTAATTAATAATACAGGTGATTTTGTTTTTTGAGCAATTTTCATGTTTGTAATATCAAATTTCTGCAAATTAATTTCAGCCGGAGAGCCTGCACCTTCAAGAAAAATTATTTCGTGTGATTGTGAAAGTTTGTTAAAACAATCCAATGATGTTTTAAGACCAGTCTTTAGAACAAAGTTTCCATAGTAATCTCTGGCATGCATTTTTTTGAAGAATTTTCCATTAACAAACACAGAACTTCTGTAATTTCCTAGTGGTTTTAGTAATATTGGATTTTGAGTAGGAACGATGTCAGTACGTGCAGCAACTGCTTGTATTGCTTGTGCTCTAGAAATTTCAAAATTTTTACCAATGTATGAAAAATTAGACATATTTTGTGCTTTGAATGGAGAAATGGTATAACCAAGATCAGAAAAAATCCTACATAGTGCAGTGACAAGTATTGTTTTACCAGCACCTGAAGAAGTTCCTTGAATCATTAGTGATTTTACCATTTTATTTCTCCAAGTGCTTTTACAAGTAATTTATTTTGAACTCTATTTTTTATAGCTATCCGAATATAATTTTCATCAAGACCGCAAAATGTACTACAATCTCTAACAAGAATATTTTTTTTAAGTAATTGCTTTTGAAGTAATTTTGAATTAATTTTTGTTTTAATTAGTATAAAGTTTGTAGAAGAAGAAAAACATGATAACCATTCAAATTTTGATAAAGCGTTCATTAAAAATAAATTTTCTTTTTTGATATTTTTTCGTGATTTTTCTAGAAAATCTGAATAGCATAATGCAGCACTTGCGGCAGTTTGTGCAATATAATTTACATTCCAAGGTATCTTTACTCTTTGTAAAATTTCAATTATTTTTTTACTACCAAGCCCATAACCAATACGTAATCCAGCCAATCCAAATGATTTTGTAAAAGAGCGTAAAATGAATAAATTTTGATATGATTTTAGAATTTTTACAAGAGAGGAATTAGAATCTGGTACTAATTCAATAAATGTTTCATCAACAAATACAAGAGTTGATTTTTTTTCAGCAAGTTTTACAATTTGTTCCATATTTTTTTTTGATAAAATTTCGCCAGTTGGATTATTTGGATTACAAATAAAGACAATTCCTTTTGTGGGAATTTTTTTCAAGAATTTTTGGAGATCTAAATTAAGATTTAGAGTTTGAAATGGGATAGTTTTACCGCCAAAAAAATTCACTGCTTTTTCATATTCAGAAAATGTTGGACATGGAATCAATACTTTAGATTTTTTATTTACAAAAGTACTACAAAAATTATAAATTATTTCAGTAGCTCCATTTCCAATTAGAATTTGAGATGTGTTTATTCCAGTAAACCATTTTAAATTTGAACGTAATCGTGTTGACTCTGAATCAGGATAGACATGAATCTGATTTAATTGATTTTTAAGATATTTTTTTACACCGGGATGACAACCTAATGGATTAACATTTGAACTGAAATCAACTATTTTCTCATCAGGATTTTTGATGGAAAATATACCACCATGTGCGGCAGGTATGTGTTTGACTGTGTTTGGATTTGGCGTTATTTTCAACATTTGAAATAAAGTAATTCAGTATAGTATTCTTTTGGTTCTGGCTAAAGGATTATTAACAGAAAATTACCAAATTTGATCGATGAAAAAAAGAGTTGCCATAATAGGGGTTACAGGTTCAGTAGGTCAGGAATTTGTACAATCACTTCATAACCATCCATGGTTTGAAGTAACCCAAATTGCGGCATCAGAACGTTCAGCAGGAAAAATGTATCTGGATGCAATTAGAGATGCTAGTGGAATTATTGCATGGGACGTTGGTGGAGAAATTCCAGAGTATATCAAAAGTATGAAAGTTCTTAAAGTTGAAGAAATTAATGTGCAAGAATTAGATTTAATCTTCTCAGCAGTTGAATCAGAAGCTGCTAGAGATATAGAAACAAATTTTGCAAAAGATTTACCGGTAATTTCAACATCATCTGCATATAGATATGAAGAAGATGTGCCAATTTTAATTCCAGGAATTAATGATGAACAGGCCGAATTATTAGAAGTTCAAAAGAAGAATAGAGATTGGAAAGGATGGGTCGCACCATTACCAAACTGTACAACTACAGGTTTAGCAATTACACTAAAACCACTAGTAGAAAAATATGGTGCAAAAAAAGTCATGATGACTTCAATGCAAGCAATTTCAGGTGGAGGAAAATCAGGAGTGTCAGCAATGGGAATTACAGATAATATTTTACCATACATACCAAAAGAAGAAGGAAAAGTTAGAATTGAAACTAGAAAAATTCTCGGGAAATTAAAAGACGGTAAAATTGAAGATGCGGATATAAAAGTTAGTTGTACATGTACAAGAGTTCCAGTAATTGATGGACATACAGAATCAGTATTTGTTGAAACTGAAAAAGAAATTGATCCTAGTCAAGCAAAGGATACATTCAATGATTATAATAAAGATATTTCAGTAGCAGGATTACCTTCTGCACCTGAAAAATATTATGCATTTCATGAAGACCCAACCAGACCACAACCTAGAATGGAAAGAGAAGTAGGAGATGGAATGACCACATCAATTGGAAGAGTTGAAAAAGAAGAATTGTTTGATAATGGATTAAAGTATATGTTGTTTTCACATAACAAAAAAATGGGCTCTGCAAAAGGTGCAGTTTTGTTAGCAGAGATGTTATACAAGAAAGAGAAGATTTAGTCAAAAATTTTAGAAGATTTTCAATAATATCTTTATTAAAGGTAGTAATTTCTATAATGCCGGAGAATTAAATGGCAAAAATTGATGACCTTGATTTAAAAATTTTATCAGAATTAAGTAATGATGCATCAATATCAGTTCCAAAATTATCTGAAAAAATTAATATCAATTCATCAGTAGTTTATAGTAGAATTAAACGACTTTTAAAACAAAAATTAATTCAAAGATACACGATAGATGTCAATGACAAAGAATTGGGTTATTCAGTAAAATCCGTTACAGGAATCAATATGGATTCTAAAAGAAGAGATACGATAATTGATGAATTATTCAAAATAGATGGTGTAAGAGAAATTTCAGAAGTTACAGGAAGATTTGATATAATGGTTACAATGTACGCAAAATCATTAAATGACATGCACAAGGTGGTTTCAGAGAAAATTGGCAAAATAGAGGGAATTTTAGGTTCTGAGAGCTTCATAGAGATGAAAAGAAGGACGAAACCAATGCCTTACATGCCAGAGTAAACGCGTGATATTTATTTTTCTGAGAATGTGAGTGATTAGATGCAAGAAACTACTACTAAAATTAAAATAAAAACATACTATGAATTAACAAAACCAAAAATTTGGTATTTGTTAGTTTTTACAGCATTTGGTACCGCAATTACTGCATCAAATATCTATAATATCGAGATCTCAATTGCAACCTGGGCTTTGATGCTTTTTGGAGTAGCTGCAGGATCTGCATCAGCAAATACTTTGACAAATTATCATGATAGAGATATTGATGAAATTATGGAAAGAACAAAAGGCAGGCCAATTCCAAGTAAGAGAATATTCCCTGCTGAGAAAGCAAGAGACTTTGGATTAGTTTTGGCAGCAATTTCAATTGCATGTGCATTCGGAATTGCATTTACCACTTCATTTTGGAATGGAATGTGGTGTGGAATATTTATGGTATTTGGATTGGCAGATAATATTTTAATTTACAGTCATGCATTGAAAAGAAAAAGTCAGCTTAACATTATACTTGGAGGTTTTTCAGGTGGTGCACCTGCAATGATTGGTTACGCTGCAGTTACACTAACTGGATTATGGGACTTTGGATTAATCATGGCAGGACTAGTATTCATTTGGATTCCAATGCATATTTGGGCATTAACATTACACTTTAGAGAAGATTACCAAAAAGTAAAAGTTCCAATGTTAACTGCAGTATTGTCTGAAAAAACATCAGCAAGAGTAATTGCTGCAACGACAGTAATGATGGTAGTATTCAGTATTGTTCCATTCTTTTTAACAACAGATACAGGTGAACCAGTAATGAGTGAAGTTTACCTATACACAGCAATAGCATCAGGAATTTTGATGGTGGTACTTAGCGCATGGGTTGTTTCAAAACCAACTGAACAGGCATCATGGGTTTTATTCAAATTTTCTAGTCCATATTTAGCAGTATTATTTATTGCATTAATGGTAGATTCAGCTCTGTAGTATTTTACCGAATCACTTTTTTAACCCACAATTATTCAAGAACTATGACTTTTGAAATAGTTTGTAAAGACTATGGTTATGATTGTGAATTTACAGCAAAAGGTGAAGACAGCGAATATGTGACGACACTATTTGGTAAGCACGTAGATGAGGAACATGGCATATGGTATTCAGAGGAATCATTAAAGCAAATGTTTCAAAATAAATATAATAAAAAATAGAATTATTCAGGTTTGAGAATTATCTTCCCAACTAACCCTTTTCCATTAAGCATCTTGTTATGAGCTTCTACAGCATTTTCAAATGTAAAGACAGAATCAATAATGACCTTAATTTTTCCTTGACCCATCCAGTAAAATCCGTCTTCTAATTCAGCACGAGTTCCCTGTGTTGAGCCTAAGATATTGATTCCCTTAAAGAAGATTTGACGTAAATCTGCTGGCACGTCATATCCTGTTGTTGCACCAGTGGTTACCATTGTTGCACCATATTTCAGTAGAGTTAGTTCTTTATTGAAATGTGAGCCACCGATGTGCTCAAAAATTACATCAATTCCAGGTGCTTCACCCTTCTTTTTTGCCAATTCTTTTGAAATTTTGAAAACTTCTTTGTTCCAGTCTTCCTTTCGGTGGTCTACTGCGTAATCAGCACCAAGTTCTTTTAATTTTTCTAGTTTTTCTGGACTTGCAGTTGCAATTACAGTACAACCATACAATTTTGCAATTTGAATACCAAAAATACCAACACCAGAACTACCGCCCATCACAAGAACAACTTGTCCTGGTTTGATCTTAGCTCTTCCAACCAACATATGCCAAGATGTCAAAAGTGTCATGGAAGCAGCAGCGGCCTCTTCATAAGAAATTGAATCAGGGATTTTTAAGACATTGATTTCTGGTAGGTGTGCAATTTCGCAGTATCCACCCCAAAGAGGACCTGTTTGAAATCCCCAGATTATTCTTTTTTTACAATCATATTCTCTTCCAGAAGTACATCTGGAACAAACACGACATGACATGTTACCATGTGAAACAACTCTGTCACCAACTTTGATATTTTTTACATCTTCACCCACTGCAATTACTTCTCCAGCTGCATCAGTACCAGAGATATGCGGTAAAGGAACTGCCAAAGGTTTACCTCTCATTCCCCAAATATCATCATAGTTTAATGCAGCTGCTTTAACGCGAAATAATACTTCACTTGGTTTTGGAACAGGGTCAGGAACTTCTTTTAGTTGTAAGATTGATTCAAAATCATTATTTTCTGCATATTTTTCATAAACTAAAGCTTTCATTTTGTTAGTAATTGTCTAGAGAGATTTTATCAAGTTTTGGAATTTTTGCGATTTCAAATCCTTCTTTTCTCTTGTCAAATGGTCTAGTTGCATCAATTCCAAGTTTAGCAGTTTTGAGTTTTTTTTGATTACTGGAAGGATCCAAACTGGAACCACGAACATTTTTTATTAATACCATATCTTTGTCAGCCTGAAATCGTGTAGCCATTGCATATTCAACCTGTTCAGAGTTTGAAGGTTCAATATCATCATCTACTATAGTAACCATTTTCAAAGAGCGATGAGAAGCAAAAATTTCATTAATTATTTTTTTAACATTAGTTGAAGGTTTTTTTGAAATTTGGGCTACAGCATGAAGCCAGTGTGAACCTCCATTAGATAGTACCACTTGGTTAGTTGAAGGGAATTTTTTCTTTATTATTCCATTAAGTTTTGATTCTATTGGCATTCCCATTAACAAATGATGTTCGCCGTATCCAGAAAGTATATCATGGAAAATTGGATTATTTCTATAATACATTTTTTCTAGTTCAAAGAGTGGTTGGTCTCTTGGATGATCATATGTACGCAACATTTCAACCATCCACTCTTTGTCTGTTTTATCTTGGAGAATCTTACCTTCCATAACAATTTCTGTTCCAGAAGGAACATGCATTCCAGTGTATGGGCATTTTGTTAATGTCAATTTATTTCCCAACAAGGAATTGGCGATATGCAATTCATCTTTTCCCCAATCAGCTTGATAAGCACCTGCAATTGATATTGCAGGATGAACTCCAACAGTAATTGCAACTTTAAGATCTTCACCGTGCTCTTTTGCATTAATGAAATTTCGATGAGAATGTCGTCCTTCAACCATTCTAATCGAGAAATGTGTTTTATCGACAGGCATTAATCTGTGAAATGCAGAATTCTGTGTTTTGAACTCGTGATTTTGGGAATAAACAATGGCAGATGTAATGAATGGCCCAGATTCTTTTTCAAAATGTGTAACAATAGGAAGTTCAGAGAGATTTTTTGAGGTATTTTCAAAAAATCTGCCTTTGGGTGTTATTTTTGGTTTTTTTGCTTTTTTAATTGAAGAATAAATGGATTCATGGATTTTATTTTCTTTAGAGTTAACTGCTAATGCAAATCGCTTTCGTGTACCAACTAGATTACTGACCAAATTGAAATTATTTTGTTTTATATTTTCAAAAAGTAAGGCAGAATTTCCATCGGCTTTTGCTGTAATTCCAGCAATTTCAAATTTAGGTGAAACTTTTTTTTTGATAATTTTGATTTCTTTTGATTTCTTTAGTTTAGAAATGTATTCTCGTAAATCTCCAGTCATTGTTTAATTTCTCCCATTATTTCATGCATTAATTGCTTTGTGGTTTCATTATCTAATGGTTTTTCAAAATTTCCAGTAACAATACAAATTCCTTTTAAAAAAGATGAAATTTTTTCAGCAAGTAATTTTAAAAAAAGTTCTTCAGATTTGGTTGGAATAATGACGGATGTGGAAGGTACAGGACCAGAGCTAATAGAAATTAGCATAGGACCAATTTTTAGTGAATTTTCAGAAATAGAGAGAATTAAACCATTTTCGAAGTTTAGCATGTTCACTAGAAAAGTACGGTTTTCGTAGACAATTGTCTTTGTATTACAACCAATTTCCACAACAAGACTTTTTCAATTATGCCTTTATTGCTATCGGTTCAGACTTTGCTTCAAATGCTTCTTTGACTAGATCTCTTGCCTTTTTGATGGTTATGCGTTCTTCAGATTTTCTGAGTTCTTCAACGGTCTTTGTCTTTGTCCATCCTTCAGAGACAGCAGTTTCTAATGTTGTTTTAACAAAATCAGATGATGATGCTGAAACTTTAACAGGAGTCTCAACTGGTGCATTCTTTGTATCAAATGCTTCTTTAGTTAATTCTCTTGCCTTTTTGATGGTCATGCGTTCTTCAGATTTTCTGAGTTCTTCAACGGTCTTTGTCTTTGTCCATCCTTCAGAGACAGCAGTTTCTAATGTTGTTTTAACAAAATCAGATGATGATGCTGAAACTGTAGCCACTTGTGCCACCTCAATAGTTTGGGATTTGGCAGATGCTGCGTCAGCTTCAACTCGTGCGCGGAGTTTAGCCTTGTACTTCAAATTACGTGGTTTAGTTCTTAATCGGTAACCACAACATGGGCACCAAAGTCCTTCCCAATTAATGAAGATTTCACAGATCTGACATCGTCTTTGACCAGATGCATAACGCCCAGTTCCTACTGGTTTTTGTGCTTTGTATCTAGAACAGATTCCTTTACATGTCATTTTGTTTGCATATATTATAGAATTTACAACTATATAAAACGGATCGCGTTATTTTTTACAAAAAAATCAATTTTTTATGTAAAAATTTTATTGATTTATATTTAAAAACTGATCAATTTCAAAAAAAACGAAATTAAATATAAATATCTTTGTGTTTTCGGACTTTGTACTAACCGGTTATAGAAAGTGGTAAAATTGATTTTGGAATTCCACTTCGTTGTGAAATGAATTGTGCAGATAACATATCTCGTTTTCCACGTTGATTATGATTTTTAATTTTAAGAGTAGTACTTGATTCATCGACAAATTCAATTTCAAATTTTGAACAAAATTGTAAGTTTAACATTTGAAGAATTTTATTTGCAGTTTTCATATCACCGTTTCCAATTTTAACAATTTTTCTAGCTGCAGGTAATTCTGCTAAAATGGAAATCAAGTAATGAATTAATTTATCAAGTGAGACAAAAAATGCTCTAGCAATTTCATTTTCCAAATATGTTACAGAAACACCAATTCTCTGACCAGGATCGATTCCTAAAACTAGTTTGCTTGAATTAGTTGATGAGTTGAGCATTTTTGTTATAATTCCCTTTACAACAATTGGATCTTTGTTAATAATTTCATCAAATAACATTGGTATTGAGATTTGTTTTGGAGCCTCTTTTTCAGTAGTTACTACTAAATCGCCATCAAAATTATTAATTTCACTAGGTAATATTGAATCAAATGGGATAGATAATTCCTTAAAAATTTTGGATAGTTTGAAATAGGGTTTTCCATACTCTGTGGCGATTCCAATTTTTGCATTTTCTATACGTGTAATACTTTGTGTATTACTTCAACAAATTTAGTACTTTTGGGCGTAAATTTGCTATACAAATTGTCAAAAATGTCTCTAAAATTTAGGATTTTAGAATTGTTGATACTGCATCATTTACTGCAGAATCAAAGTTAGAATCAATTTTTTGCTGAATTTCGGCGACTTTAGACTCACCATCTTGAGTGATTTTTTGAGATTCTGATTCAGCGCTAGATTTAGAGTTGGAAATCATAGATTCTGCTTCAGAAGTAGCCATTTTTCTTGTTTGTTCTAGAAGAGAATCAATCTCTTTTTGAGCAATGGAATTTAGTGATTTTTTCATATCAGCCAGACTGAGATTTACAGAGTCAATATCAGATTCTAGCTCAGATAATGAATTGATTATTCCATCGACTTTTTGACTCATTTTGATTTAAACCTCGCACTCCATTATTAAAATCTTCAAGTTGTGGTTAGTAATAAGATCGCTCTTGCCAGATCGCCTTCAGCCTCAGCCAAAGCATTTTTGGCAGTTTCTTCATCCACATTTGCTTGCTGTGCCACTAGTGAAATATCATCATCGCTGAAAATTTGAACTTCTAACTCTTTTTCCTCTATATTTTCAGCAACTACTTGAAATATTGAGTTATCCTTTGCCTTCATTTCCGTTACTGAAGGTTTACTAATTATGATCTCTTTTTTATCTGTCTTGATTATTACTTCTTGGACATTTTGAATCTCTTCCATATCAAGACCCATCTTATCCATCATTCTTCGCATTTCGCGATTTCCGCCACGTCCACCCATCATTATGATTGATCTCCATCAGTCTGAGATTTTAAACTATCCCGAACTCTAATCGCCATACCTCTAGATTGAGTTGTTATCATGTTTGAAGAAAGAATTGATTTCCCAACCGCAATTATCTGTTTTTTGAAAAATATAGGCACGTCTGAGCCTATTTCTATCTTAGATCCACACCGTTTCACATGTTGACAAAAAACTGACTTTCCTTGTTCAACAAATGGCTTTGAATCAGCATCAACTTCTATGCAATAATCATTTGTGAATTTCTTGTTTTTTGAAAACAGTTCTGCGCAATAAATCGACATTGCAATCCCCCCATCAGTGCGTGGCGTAAATAACAACAGACCGTTATGATATACGGCTCTAATTCTTCCTGTCTTTTTTGACATTTTGAAATCAATATCCTTTGGAATATTCTTTGAAACTCCATTCCCAAATAATGCATCAACTGAATGTGAGATTTTTTCAAATGGGTTCATAGTTTTTGAGAATTATTTCGTAAATATTAGTCTGAGTGAAAAATGATACAAAAAGTATCATTCCGTGAGGGAAAAATCGTGGAAAATAAGAATAGTTTTTGACTAAAACACATAGATCTGCAAAAAAACCATATATTTATTAATTCTATATAGGACTGCGGGTTATGGTAGATAAAGACCAAATTAGAAAAATCCAGTTTACGGGAAAATCATCTTACATTGTATCGTTACCAAAAGATTGGATTAAAGACCAAGGTCTAAAACAAGGAGACCAAGTTACAGTTGGAAGAAATGGGAGTACCATGCTAGAAGTAAAGCCAGTTAATTTTGGAAAATCTTCAGTAGATGAATCATCTAATCTTGTAATTTCACCAGAAGATGACAAATCAACCATAGTTAGAAAATTAATCGCATTATACTTTCTAAACTCTAAAACAATCAATGTTAAACCAAAAGCAGGAACAAGAATTTCTCCAACTCATAGAATTGCAATAAGAAATGCTGTAAAAAAAGTCCTAATGGGTTCTGAGATTACAGCAGATTCTACAGATGGAATAACGGTTCAAGTTTTGATTAATCTAGTGGAATTATCAGTTGATGGTGCTTTCAAAAGAATGCTGTCTATGGCAAAATCTATGCAAACAGATGCCCTATTATCACTAAAAGAAAACAATGATGAACTAGCACAAGAGGTAATCAACTCAGATGATGATGTAGATAGATTTGGTTTCTATATCATTAGACAGTTAACAATAGCAATTGAAAATCAACATATGCTTGAAGAAATGGGCTTTAAAAATTCAAGAGATTGTTTAGGATATCGAGTCATTGTAAAAAACATCGAAAGAATTGGAGACCATGCAGTTACCTTGGCACAGGATGCCATAGATATCAAAAAACCAATCAAAGGTAAAATAATGACCAGCATTGAGAAAATGAACGAGTTTGCACTAACAGCCATAGACAATACATGTTTAGCTTTATTCAAAAACGATTATCTAGAAGCAGAAAATGCAATCAGTGAATCAAGTAAGATCAAAAAATACGAGGATGATGTTCTAAAAGCCTTAGAGCAATCAAAGAACTCTGAAGAAGTTTTTAGAGTTAGGCGAATTGCCGAGAATATACGAAGAATTGCCGAATATGCAAGCGATATTGGCGAAATTGTTCTAAACATGAATATTGAGAAAGTCACCAAGAGAGACTAGAGATAATTTTGAAATCGTGCATTTTAATCACATATGTGAATGAGAATATCAGTTCCGAGGCAAAATCACTGTGTGAGGCAGCTCAATACAACGTACTTTACACAATAAAAGTAGAAAATTTACAAAAAAGAAAATATGGAATTACCGAGTCAAAAATCGAAGAATTAGAAGAAAAAATAGAGAAATTAAAACCAAATGTCATAGTATTTGATGAACTTTTGAAACCGAATCAGAATTACAGCCTTGCTGGAAAATTAAAGTTAGAAATTGTAGATAGAGAATCATTAATTCTAGAAATTTTTGAGAGTAGAGCAAGCAGTGCAGAATCAAAGTTGCAAGTAAAGTTAGCACAGTTACGATATGAAAGGGCAAGAGCTAAAGAACGAGTTAGATTGGCAAAGGGCGGAGAACAACCAGGCTTTATGGGAATTGGCAAGTATGACATTGATGCATATTATGATGACATAAAAAATAGAGGTAAAGTGATTAAAGGAAAATTAGAAAAAGCAGGAAAACAAAGAGCATTGCACAGACAAGGAAGAGACAGATTAGGATTTAAAACAATTTCATTAGCAGGTTATACGTCTGCAGGAAAAACTACACTATTCAATAATGTAACTGGGGAAACAAAAGAGAGAAGTGAATCACTCTTTACAACATTAACAACTACAACAAGACGATTAAAGCTTGGAAGAGAAATTTCATTAATTACAGATACTGTAGGTTTTATCAGTAAATTACCTGCATACATGATTGATGCATTCAAATCAACATTAGAAGAGTTACTTTTTACAGACATCATCTTGCTAGTAATAGATTCATTAGATGATGATGAATTAATGAAAAAGAAATTTTCTACTTGTTACAAAACACTGGTTGAATTAGGAGTAGAAAGAAAAAATATGATTTTTTTATTTAACAAATCAGAATCAATACATGATAAAAAAATATTACATATTATGAATAATTTAAAAATTGATGAAATTGAGAATTGTTTAGACATATCAGCACTAACAGGAAAAAATTTGATTGAACTAAAACAACTATTACAAGAAAGATTTTATGGAAAAACTGAATAAAATGAAGATTGAAGTTTTAAGAATTGGACAGCGAGTTATACGTGATGACAGAGTGACAACTCATGTTGCACTAGTAGCAAGAGCATTTGGAGCATCAAAAATTTATATGAATGAAGTTGATCCTGAGATTGAAAATACCATTAAGAGAATGAATAAGACATGGGGAGGAGAGTTTGAGGTGGAGTTTTTTGAGGACTGGAAAAAAATTCTAAACTCAAAAATCAAAGAATACAAAATTGTTCATTTGACGATGTATGGAGAGAAAATTGATGATGTTGCAAAAGAGATTAGAAAAAATCATAATATTCTGATTGTCGTGGGAGCAGAAAAGGTACCTAGAACCATTTATGAAAAATCTGATTATAACGTATCAGTTTCAAATCAACCACATTCAGAAATTAGCGCATTGGGAATTGTCTTAGATCGTCTTCATAAAGGAAAACAGTTTGATATGAAATTCAATAATTCTGTAAGAAAGATTATTCCTACTAAAAAAGGCAAAAAAGTTGTTTCAAAGTAAAAATAGAGGGCAAAATGTGAGTAAATATGGTTGACAAGTATGAAGACCCTTTTGTAAAAATTGCGGCAATGATTGGAGGAGATGAATATCTCAAAGTTGCACGTTCTTTATTAAAAACAGAAGACGCAACTGATGAAGAAATTGCTAGTTCAACAGGTCTTAGAATTAACATGGTTAGAAGAGTATTGTATGATTTATTTGGAAAGGGCTTGATTACAGGTATTCGTGTAAAAGATGAAAGAAAAGGATGGTTTGTTTACAGATGGCGCTCAAGAAGAGATGAGGTTGAAAACTTCATTGAAAACCAAAAAAAGAAGATCCTCAATAGACTACAACAAAGATTAGATTATGAAAATTCATCTGACTTTTACCATTGCGGTAATGAGGATTGTTCAAGAGCAACATTTGAAGATTCATTAGAATTATTTTTCAAATGTCCATCATGTGGTCAAGTTCTAAATCTTAAAAAGAATGAAAAAGTTAGAAAAAACTTTTCAAAGAAAATTGATCATATTAAAGGCGATTTACGGGTTTAAAATTTATAATTTAAAATAATTTCATTACCACTTTTTTGAAAATTTTTTAGTTTTAGAGGTAACTTTGATTTTAATTCTGGAAATGATATTCCTTCAAACAAACTAACAGTATTTTTTGAGCCTAAAACATAAGGAGTTAAAGCAATAATCATTTCATCAATTAAGTTTTGTTTCAAAAATGAGCGATTTAATGTTCCTCCACCTTCTAATAGTACAGTCTTAATTCCCTTTTTTGATAAGATGGATAGCAGTTTTGTTATGTTCACTTGAGTTTTTCCACATACAATTACATCAATAGGTAATTTTTGTAAGCGATTTAGATTTGGTTTTGATATAATTTCAGATGTTACAATTATTGTTGGAACACGTTTACATGTTTTAATTATTTTTGAATTATTCTTGATTGTTCCATGGGAATCAAGAATTATTCGAATTGGATTTTTTCCTTTAGCATATCTGACTGTTAAGAGCGGATCATCTTGTTCTACAGTGTTTTTACCAACAAGTATGGCATCAGATTTTGAACGAAGTTTATGAACTCGTATTTTATCAGCCTTTGAGGATAATACAATATGTTTATTCTTTTGACCAATTTTTCCGTCAAGAGTTATGGCGGCACTAAGAGTAATTTTTGGTTTAGAGTTTGCCACTAACAATTTCACCTCCAATCATTACAGTTTTTATTGATTTTTCAGAAGCGCGATGAACTATAGATGCATGTACATTATTCATTGGTTCCAAATCAAGTGAATTTTTGTCTATAAAAATACAATCTGCAAGATAATTTTCTTTGATACAGCCAATTTTCTGATTGAGCATTTTACCTGCGTTTACAGTAGCCATTTTCAATATCTCTTTTGGATCAAATCTAGCTTGAGACATTCCCATAGTTACCTTCCAAAGATAATCCATCTCTCGAAAAATGTCTGGAGAATTAATCATTACATTATCTGTTCCAATTGTAAGGTTACAGCCAAACTTTTGCATTAATGAAATGTTAGGAATTCCTTCGGATAATGCAGAATTTGCACGAGGACAAACAACAATTCCACGTGTATTTTTTGCTGCAAGTTTCAAATCATTATTTTTTGCAAAAGTCATGTGAATTAGAAATGATGGATTAAGTAGCATTGCCCTTTGAACCTCTGTTTTTCCAGTTATTTTTTTAGAGGTATTCGCACTATCTTGTGTCTCAGCTGCATGAATTGCACGAATTTTTTTTGTTTTTGAATATGATTTTAGGTTTGAACTAGCATTTTCGTTTGTTCCACTGATTCCAATTCCGTCACAGTTTTTCAATAATTGAGTTAATTTTTTGGTATTTTCATTAGGGAAAGAAAGATTTTGTTTGATTTCATTTTTTGTATTGTAATAATCAATTCTTCCTAAAATTACACAACGGATAGGTATACTATCTAAAGCAGATTTTAGTAATAATACGCCGTCTAAACCACCTTCTCTAAAATCAATGAATGTTGTAATTCCTTTTTTGATCATTGATTTTGCAGAGTTACGAATGTATTTTGTTAGAGATTTTTTTGGAGTTTCTTTGAGAAGTTTTTGTTTTAATCCAAACATTGGATGAATTTTTGAATCAACATCTGCATTAATTGACAAATCTTTTCCAATTGAATCTGCAATATGTGTATGAGAATTGAT
>JAOLYM010000014.1 GCA_028343435.1 Candidatus Nitrosopelagicus sp. | reverse complement strand
GCCGTATCCACATCAAGTCTTTTATCAAGAAAATAATTACGTGTAGAAAACTTTCCAATATACTGTAACAAAGTCACCTGATTCAACAGCACAACCGTTTGTTGTAGCAAAAAATAAACTAAAGAGTTTCCCTCTTTCATAATCCTCCAACATTAGTTTTAATGCGGATAAGAAACTATCTCCTTCACCTTGTCGCCATGAATCCTTGATTAATACATAATTTACTAAATCATTACTTTGTTCTATAGTAGTACGACTAGGATGAGAATCTAAATACTCACGAGTTACTATGGAATCGTAATAACTAATTTTTGTAGATTCAACAACACAAACTAAATTTTTTGACGCATCGTGAATTTGGTATTGTACAGAGACGTCATAAGGAGAATTATTTGTGGAAATAATCATGTTAGAATAAGTATCAGAATAGGCTAGGATAGGCGAAAAAAATAGAATTGACGTGACAGATGAAATCACGATGATGTATTTTAATTCAATCATCCTCAAACCTAGCATAATTTTTTGTAATATCCTGTAATGAAGTTCGTTTTCCACCTACAACTTTAAGATCAACTTGAATTTTTCCATTTTCCACAGTGATTATGTTATAGCTATTTTCAAAGAATCCTCTCACACGTTTAGAGGACGTTGTGCCAGCATTTGCGATAAGCAAATTACTAAAATCCCACATCCAAGGTCTATGTTTATGACCACATAAAACAAGATTCACTTTAGAATCTAAAGTTGCACGTAAAACATCACCTGCATCAACAATTGTGAGTTTATCGGAACCAGTATCAGGAATACCTATCAAATGATGATGCATGGCAAGAATAGTAATGTTATTTTCATATTTTTTCATTGTTCTTTCAAGCCAAAGTGTTTGCCTATATCCAACTTCACCATCATCACGATCGGGTCTTGCAGTTCCTATTGTAACTACTACTACCCCATTACCTAATTCATTAATTGCTTGAAATGGAAAATATTTTTTAAAATGCAAATATCCAGTATTTCTATAATCATGATTTCCAGGCATTGCAATAATTTTTTTTACATTTAATTTTGAAATTAGTTCTTTGCAACCTTCATATTCTTCTTTAAGACCTTCGTTTGTTAAATCACCAGTAATTATTACTGCATCTGGAGATAACTCATTAACTTCATCAATTACCTGATTGAAAATATCATCACGAAATTGTGCTCCAAAATGAACATCAGATAATTGAACTATTTTCATAAGATATGATGTTAGATTATTTCATTTAAGAATTTTCAATGTGAGGTATAGAGGTTTTATTTATTTGAAGGTTTATTGGCTAATCCATTTTTTATTATTTCTAATGCTTCACGAGTTTTTTCAGGCTTTGGTAGTTGTATCATAAAGATTTTTTCTGGATGATTTACAGAAGCTATTGCAAGCATGGTACTTTTAGCAAGTGATTCAAAGAATTCAAGATTTTCACTTGCATCTACCAAGATTTTTTCATTTATTTCACCATGTGAAAATGTGAGGAGCATTTCAACAAACACATGACCCAATCCATCTTGTAAAATATTTAGATTAGTATCTACAGATAATGGCTTTCCTGCAACCTTATTCAGCATATCATCAAACTTACGCCCTTCAAATCCAATACATGGAACTTTCTTGCCTTCAAAATCTTCAACAGACAAATCTTTATGACAATTTTTTAAAAATTCATCTAACTCTTTATTTGACAATTTATTTCCTCGTCAATTTTGGTATCACAAAATCACCAGCTTTTACTAAGAAAGGTGTAATAAATGCTGTAATTATTGCAATTATTCCTATCAATGGGAACAAAAATGCACTAACAACTCCAGCATCAACTCCAACCTTGACTATCACGATTGAGAATTCACCCCTTGGCGCTGCAAGTGTAAAAGCAGAACGGAGTGATTTTGGTTTTGGTTGTTTAAGCATAATATTTCCGAGCAGATTTCCTCCAAGCTTCATACCAAGCGTGACTGCAATTAGTGCAATTGCAATGAAAATGTAGTTTTCTAATTGACTTACATCCATTAGAGCACCAACAGAAACAAAGAAGATTGCAACAAACATGTCCTTTATAGGACTGGATAAAATTTTTGAAACTTCAGCAGATTTTGATTCAGCTACTAATACACCAGCAAGAAATGCACCAATTGCTACGGATAATCCTACAATATTTGCTAATAATGCATACCCAAAACACACACCTAAAACACTAAGTAATAAAATCTCTCGATTTTCTGCACTTGCAACCTTATCGATTAATTTTGGAACGGTACGTATTCCAATAGTGAAAGTTCCAACTATCAAAATAGTGGCAACTACCACAACAGCAACTGCACCTTCTATTGAGACAGTTCCTGCTAATGCAATTGATTCCAACGACGCAATTAAAATTACAGCAATAACATCTTCTACAATCAATATACCTAAAACCAAAATGGAAGATTCTTTTTTGATCTTCCCTGTTTCTTCTAAAACCTTTACAATTATTGCAGTACTACTGATAGATAATGCAGCAGATATGAATAATGAATCCATGAATCCTAGTCCAAGTAGAGTAGATGCATAAAATACCACAATTAAAGTGAGGAACAGACCGAGTGATCCTACTAAAATTGCGACTTTTCCAATAGAACGTATTTTTGCAAATGGAAATTCTATACCAATTACAAATAAAAGTAAGATAACGCCAATCTCAGCAAAAACGTTGAGTGCCGCAATATCTGAAAGTATTCCGATTGAACCACTATTGTCAGTACCTCCTCCACTTTCAGGTAGAAAAGATGTCCAAAGAGGTGATAACGGACCAATCAACATACCCGCAAACAAGTACCCAATGATGAGTGGTTGTCGTATCTTAAAGAATGCAAGGGTGACAATTCCTGCAAGAATCATTATCACTGCCAAATCAGTTACAAAGGTATCATGTGGCATCTGTAAAGGATTGATTTTATCAACCAGATTCCAAACTCCGTCTTCAATTGAGCTTTCACCATTTCCAGTACCTAACTGAAGGAAAATATTTTGCATCTATCTATGGTGTATTGATGAATTTAAAACGATTTTCAGGATACGGCTTTATTTTAAGAAATTTTTCACTATAATATCTGGGATGATGATCAGAGTGTCTGATTAGTGAAGAAATAAGCTCTGGGGTATCTGACCAGAAATGGTTATTTCAATAGAACCCCCGGTATATATCGTACCGTACCATACGGTATACATGATACAATGCGAATACTGCAACAGAGGTTTTATTGAAAGCCAAAACGGACTAGCTGAGAAAACATTTCATCAGCTATTACACGACCCAGAGATTATCAACAAATAATCTTCTCGTTTTTCTTTTTTCATACCGCACTTTTTAAACCAGCAATGTGAATTGAGATTGGTATGGTTGAAAGGAAGAATATAAAAAAACAATCTGCCAAAACAAATAGAGACCCAAGTCCAGCAAAATTATTCAATAAAGTAAATACAGTTTCAGAATCAACAAAAGTGTTATCTAAAGAGATTAAAGAAATGACTAAGATCTTCAAAGATAATCAAAGAATTTTGGTTTCAATGAGCAGTATGATGGAATCATTAAGTGTGGCAATGTCTCAAATGCAAAAACAAGCAAAACAAATGGATATAATTGAAGAAGATACACAGAGATTGTTTGCAGGATTTAATCAGGTAAAAGTACATGAAAAATTTATTGCCAAATTAAACAAGCAGACAGAAGAAATTGATAAAAAAATTGCAAGAATAAACGAAAATCAAAAAACAGTTCCAAAAACTAATGAAATTATAAAATCAATTTCAGAAAGTAAACAATCCATCCAAAATAATTCAAAAATGATTATGAAAATTGCAAATAGAGTAGATGAGGTAAAAGAGAAGATAGATGAAGTTCCAACAAAACAGAAGGAAACATTACATCACAAATTGAAGAATTACGAGAGAGTATAAAATCAATTACTAACAGAACTGGAGATATTGGAAAAGATATGTCTAATTTGAAAAATGAAATTGGAGGATTAGTTTCAAGTCCAAAAATTTCATCTTTAATTGGAGATGGAATGAAGACATTCAAATCTGAAATGGAGGAAAAAATATCAAATATTTCAAATATGATTGACCGTTCAGACCAGATTGCTTCAGAATTCCATCAAAAAACAGATAAAGTTATGCACGAATTACAAGGCGTAAAAGGAGTCACAAATAAGGCTTCAGATGATAATTCTAAAGAAGTCATGGCAATTTTGAAACTAAACGAATATCAATCAAGTATCAGAATGCAAGCAGAATCAAAATATGGAGATATCAAGGATATTGAAAAAATGGCTACTCAAACAACTGAATTAATTAATTTATTTGACAAACTCTCAATTGAGACAGAAGATAAAATTCCATTACCGCATGAAGTAAGACAATGGGCTGTAGGGAAAATTTTTGATTGTGCAGATAAGTGGGAATTACGATTTTCAGAAGTGCTGAACGTAATGTCAGAAAATCTGGGAAAAGAATTACTAAAAGAAGCCATAAGAATACCTCAAGTTAGAGATATTTTTGGAATTCGTGCAGTTGATGAAATTAGAAACGAATTAGGTATTTCCTAGACATCTTGTGAAACATCATATTCCTGCATTTTTTGTTTCTTTTTATTGAGAACTGCGAATATTCCTAAAATCGCTGCAATCCAAATAGAACTGAATATTATATTTGAAAAACTGACATACATGTAAGGTATAGCATCAGCAATATTTTCTTGTATAAGTACAGAACGACTATTGATATCTAACATTCCAGTATGGTATGCAGCACTATCAGTCGGTACAGCAGAAATTTTTTCAGCACTGATTAACATTGTATCAAGATCAGATTGAATTCTTGAAAAATTAGTAGAATCAGTTGGGAAGATCCATACAGGATTTCCTGTTGCAGGTAAGTTTGCTTTGATTGAATTAATGTCAGCAATAATTGATTGTGGATCTGATGTGGCTACAATTCTATCTAAGAAACCAACAGATTGATCAAGTGGATATACATCATTGGCATAACCAGTGAATGCCATGAAACCACCGATTACGATTATTGCGAATATTCCGCCGAGTGCAAGTTTATAGAAACGATTAGCCATTTTTTCTTCCTTTGTTAATTGATGCTTTGTGGATTGTGGTCTTTTATATCTTGTATGAGAGAAGCTCAGCCACGAGATGTAAAAGAATCCAACTGCCTGTAAAGCAATTATAGGCACAAAGATAGGATTATTGGAAAAAATTGCTATGAATATTCCAAGTATGCCATATACAGCAAAGAACATTTCCAGTAAAGTGGTCTTTGAAAATGGCAAATTGTATGCTTTATCTCTCCAATCATCATCATTTTTGACAATTCCATATTTTGGAGTTCTAAGAAATTCATTCTTTTTTCCAAATATGCCATCAAATACCGCTACAGTGTTATTAACAGACATTCCAATTGAATAAACAAGAAGATATGGAAGCACTTTTGCTTTTGATTTCCAATCATTTTTGTACATTTTATGAATAACAAGAAGATACGCACCAGGCCCCATAGCAAGATATGTTGCCAAAGTCAATGCAGGAAGAAAGCTAACAATGTAAAGATTAACTTCAGATGCAAGAAGTATTGGAAGTGTGATAAATTGTATCAACATTAATGGAAAAACAATATGTCTAGTAAGTTGAATAAAAGCTTGAAGTTTAGTATCAAATGCTATTTTTCTTTTAAGTAAAATGTTTCCAAGTAATTTAACAGCACATTGTATTGAACCTTTAGCCCAACGAAATTGTTGTCTTTTTGCACCATTCATTTGAACTGGAAGTTCAGCATCAACCACGATATCAGGTAAGAACAAACATTTCCAACCTTTCATTTGTGCCCTGTAACTAAGATCTAAATCCTCCACCAAAGTTGCAGTATGCCAACCACCTGCATCATCAATACATTCTTTTCTCCAAATTCCTGCGGTTCCATTAAAATTCATAAAAAGATTAGAATTACTTTTTGCCTTTTGTTCTACCAAGAAATGAAAATCTAAATTTAATGCTTGAGCCTGCGTAAGAGCAGAATAATTTTCGTTGATATGGCCCCATCTACATTGAACAAGACCAATGTTTGAGCTTGTAAAGTGAGACATTGCTTTTTTCAGATACCATGTTGGAGGAATGAAATCTGCATCAAAAATTGCAACAAATTCACTTTTAGTTGATTTCATTGCATGTTTTAAAGCACCAGCCTTGTAACCAGTTCGTGTTCCTCTACGAACATGTTCAATATCAAAACCAAGAGTTTGATAGTGTTTTACAGTGCCAGACATTGTTTCAACGGTATCATCATCAGAATCATCAAGTACCATGATTTTCATTTTTTCTTTAGGATAATCTTGTTGACATATTGCATCAACTAGTCTTGTCGCAACATACTTTTCGTTATAGATTGGTAATTGAATGGTAATTGTCGGTTCACCTACTTCAATAATGGAATTATCTTCCTTTCTTCGACTAGATAAAAATGCAAGATAATAGAAATTACAGGTATAACCAATAATTAGAATTGCACAAAATATGAAGATTTGAAATACAAATTGAGTGAATGGGTTACCTTCCAATGTTACCACTTTGAAACTTGTATCGGTGCTATATATCTGAAATTAAAAAAATTACTTTTGTTCAAAGATTTTGATAGCTTTTGGAGGACAAACACCCTCACATGCAAGGCAGAAAATACAATCAGGCTCTTTTGACATTAATGGTTTCTTATCAGATGCAGGATTTCCAGGAAATTCTGCAAATTCATAAACTGCTACTGGACATGCATCGATGCATGCACCATCTGCAACACAGATATCGAAATCGACTGAAACAAATTCACCCCATACGCCCATAATTCCATTTTCAGTACCAACTCGACCCCAAGTTTTAATCTCATGACCAGTTTCAGCTTCAAATGATGGAGATTGTTTCATTTTTGATTTGTATTCAACATCAATTGGTCCAGGCTTTGCACCATCTGGTATTTCCATATTTGCTTCATCAATTTCTTCAATTTCTTCGTCGTCGGATGCAACTTTTGGTTTTGGTTTTGCATTAAGGACAATCATTGCAAGTGGTGTTAATTCTTCTAATCTTTTGATTGATTCTTTTTCAGAGATTTTTTCAAGCTTCATTAGTGCCGCACGGAATTTTTCTTCAAGTATTGTATTACGCAAAATAGTATCAGTAACCATCTTTGCAAAATGATCAGCCTTTTTTCTATAATCTTTTAACCAATGCGGATCACCAAATTTGTCGATTGGCCAAATTTGATAAATAATATCAACTACATCACCGGTTACAATTTCTACTGTAACATTCAAGTCAACCTTTTCATAATTTTTATCAAATTGATCAGGCATATTTTCTTCAGACCAATGATATGTAGCAAAAACTCGGTCTGCGTATATTTCCATTTCAAAGGCTTTTTTCAAACCATCATGAATAGATTTGATTTCGAGAGGATCGTCTAATTTGAAAGGTAAACGGTACAAACCAAGTTTAAATCCATGTAACGGATATACACCTCTTTTTACAGTTGGGGATTCCATTGTGTAAACTCGATCTTTGAGTAAGAGTGACATTTACTTTAATACGCTTTCAATTAGTTAAAAACCTTCTCGAGATAATTATGAAAAAAAATGTCAAAAATATGAGAATTATTCATGAATAAGGTACTATCATTTTTAAATGTGGTAAAGTTGGAGAGACTGCTTGAAACTAAACAAAGTTGCAATTGTAAGTAAATTTGGATCAAAGATTTCAGAAGATGCTGCAGAAATGATTTCAAAAAAATTAATTGCAAAAAAGATCAAAATCTACACAATTGCTCCAGTTAGTGTTACAGGAGCTGAAAAAGTTGAATCACTTGAAGAGTTGTCAAAAATAAAATTAGATTTGGCTGTAACATTAGGAGGTGATGGTACAACACTAAGAACGTTTAGAAATCTTCGAAATGAAACGCCAATTTTAACCATAAATGTTGGAGGGAATAGGGGAATTCTTTCAGAGATAACATTAGATGATTTTGATGAAGCAGTTGATGCAATGATAAAAGATCAAGTCTGGTTGGATAAACGAACAAGAGTAGTAGCAATATGTAATGGAGAAGAATTTTCACCGGCATTAAATGAAATTTATGTAAATCGTAAAAATTTAACAAAAACTGCAGAGTTTGAGATTAAATTCCAAAATGATACAGTGAAACAAAAGATGGATGGAGTTATAATTTCAACACCAAGCGGCTCTACAGGTCATTCATTTTCAATTGGCGGACCATTACTTCATGAAAGTTTAGACGTACTAATTATAACTCCAGTTGCACCAGTACATAGATTACCATCAATTGTGGTTCCTGATGAAAAAATTGAGATTAATTGTTCACATGATTGCAATATTGTAATGGATGCACAGATGATCAAGTCATCAGAAGTTGATCAAAAAATTATTATTAAGAAATTTAAGAATCAAGCAGTTTTTGTTCGATTAAAGAAAAAAGGTCTAAGACAAATGAATAAACTTGGTTTTTAGAGTTTTAGATGCCACAGCATTTTATGCAGGAATACCATTTACATCTAATGATTCCTTTATGACAACTAGTATGGTATATGAAGAAATACAACATATCAAAGCGAAACAAGGTGCACTTGAAATGTTACAACAAACAAATAGACTTCAGATAAGAGATCCAATTGAAGAAAGTATCATTAGTGTAACAGATATTGCAATTAAAACAGGAGATAATTCAACAATTTCTAAACAAGATGTATCAATCATTGCATTAGCATTAGAGAATAATTTGGAATTAATCACGGATGATTTTGCAGTTACAAATGTTGCAAAACAACTAAAAATTAAAACATCTTCACTAATGACTGAGGGAATCAAAACAGTTGGAAAATGGATTAGTTATTGTTCAGTGTGTGGAAAAGAATTTTCAAAACAGAAAGAATGTCCAATATGTGGAAGCAAATTAAATAGAAAACTAATTAAAAAATCAGTTTAAGATTCATGTAATGTTTTCTGCCCAGATTTTTTATGAATTTTATTCTTATTTTGTAGCATTTTTTTAATTTTTTTTGCTTTCGCTTCTCCCAGTCCAGGAGTTTTTGCAAGTTCTGTTATAGGTGCACATAATGCATCAAGGGGTGTTCCAAATTTTTCTAGTAAACGGATTGCAGATTTTTCTGCGACTCCGGGAAGACTACATAAAACAGAAAGTTGTTGTTTTTCCAAATTATTAGATTTTTTAATTTTTTTAAGAAATGGTCCTTTTGTTAGTTCTTTTCTTGATGAAAGTGATACTAAAAGTTTTGCAGTATGTGTTGCGCTGGGAGTAGGAATTACTGGAATCTTAAAGTCTAATGCAACAGTAGATAATGCACCATAAAATATCAGAGGATTATCAGTCAACTCTTCAATTTCATCCACATTTCCTTCTACCAATAAAATTGGATGTTGATAATGTTCAGTTAATCTGCTACATTGATCAAATAAACGACCATCAAATATGGAAGAAAGTAAATCACGTATAGTTTTTCTTTCAACTATAGTTTCAGGAGCAACGATATAATCACCTATTGGAAGTGTTTTGATTTCAGTCTTTACACCAATAGAAGACAAAAGTTTTGGAATACCACTCTTTTTCTCTCGTTCATCAACTATAATTCGTAATTCTTCAATTTTCACAATTATGTGATATAACCTATGTTAAAATTTGTTAAGGTTTTATGATGATGGTTTTTCGGAGTTAGGTGCGTTAGGGTTTTTTAGCATCTCTTGAATTTTTTGTTCCTGTTCTTGAAGACTAGTTTTTAGTCGTTCTTCTTGTTTTGCCAACACAGTAGTTTTTGTTTTAGATAGCTCTTTTTTTTCTTCTAATTCATCAATGAGAGATTTTTTATCAGATTTTATTAAAATTGAGCCAGCATATTTGAAAACTTGATCACCATCAGCTGCTTTCTTTAATTCTTCTAATGCCCTATCAGATTCTGCATTTTCCATCTCAACTTGTTGTTTTTGCATTAAGATTGATTGTAGATTTTGTTGAGATTGTTGCATTTTTCCTATTTGTTCTTGTAGCCAAGGTGGCATTTGTTGTCCTGCAGACATAATTTACAATTTATTATTGTTTTATTATGTCTTTACAGAGTTTATGGTATCATAAGATGCTTGTAACAGGCGTAATGTAGAATTTAGATTTGCTCGTAAATGAGGTAAATGATGCGATTCAAGTTCGATTATAATTTCTTTATCAAGAGAGATTTTTGTTTTTGTAGGATTTTCAGGATAGAACTCATTGTCAGTGTTAATTGAATCATAAATTGATTTATTTTCTTTATCTGAAGTGAATTGAATTTTTGCGCTAAAGCTTAACGTCATATGCAGTGCCAGCTATTTTTAGTCCACATTTTTTACAAGCCCAGATTCCAACTGCCTCACGAACGACGGGACCTCCACATTCAGGACATTTTCTTTTTTGCTTCATTAAATGATGGACTTTGGTAAATGATTTTCGTATTTTAATTCCATATCTAGGACCGAGTCCTTTTAGTGTAGTTTGTTTTTTTGCCATTCTAATCACAAATTATTTTGATTGTTTTATAATCTCTCGTATTTTACTTCCAACTTTAACAGATAATTCAGCACATTTGATTAATTCTTCTTGAGTGAATCCATCAGAACCACCTTTTTGAAGTGCGACCACGTTTCCATCAGAATTAGATGTAATTGTAATTCGTGCATCCATAATACCCCATTCTTCAATAGTAGGATCGACTAGGATGAAATCACCTATTTTTGCCATTGTTACAGATACAGGCAATGTTGTAATAGGAGGTTCAGTAAATTCACCTTCAATTTTAACAGGTTTTTCATCTTGCATTTCATATTTAGGAATCTTGCATGCATTGATTGCAGCAGTTGATGCATAAGAACACGCATCAAACAAATTACCATCATGATCAGTTACAGCATTATCACAGAATACACCAATTACAGATTTGTCCTTTTCCAAGACAAGTTGTTTCATATCTAACATTCCACTTTCTCTTATTCCCCTATCAGTAACTCTTGCCAATTCAACAACAGGTGGTTGTGGTGGACCAGTTTCAGCAGAAGGATGTGCAATTGGTAAAATTTCTGCAGTACAGATTAACATTCCTTTATCACCAGTATCTGGAAATGGACGTTCAGGTTGAACTTTTACTCCGGCTACAACTTCAGTATCACCTAATCTTGCACGTGCAGACCCTTCAGCCTTTGGAATTACACCAATGTCTATAGTTAATTTACGTGGTTCATCAAATTGACGACCATCAACACGTTTTCCCTCTTTGAGTAAATCAAGAATTTGATTCTTCTTTAATTGATCAATAATTAATCCGTCACTCATTGTTTTTCACCACTTGCAAAGAACTTGTCTTGTAATGCTTTTTTCTGTATTTCATAGACTTGATTACAACCATCAATTCCAATTTCAATACATTGTTTATATTCTTCAGGTGTCAACACACCATCTAATTGTAATAAGGTAATCTTTTTCAAATTTGGCATGTAACCAATCGGAAGATCTGCTTGACCTGCTTGGTCTTCTTCATTATTTACATCTAATATTACTGCATCAGCAGCTTTACCTGCAGCACACCCTGCTACCAAGTCACGCATAGGAATTCCAGCATCAGCTAATGCAACAGATGCACCAGTTAATGCAGCACATCTTGTACCACCATCGGCTTGTAATACTTCCATGTAAACATCAACTGCAGTTCTAGGAAATTCTTTTAACATAACTGCAGGTTCTAATGCTTCTTTGATGACTTTACTAATTTCAACTTCTCTTCTTGATGGTGCAGGATTTTTTCTCTCTCCTACAGAAAATGGAGCCATGTGATATCTACATCGTAAGATTCCTGTGTCAGTGTCAGACATGTGTTTTGGATGTACATCTCTAGGACCATAAACACCTACGAGAATTTTATTATCACCAAATTCAATGTATGCAGAACCATTAGCATTTTTTAAAACACCTGCTTTGATGGTAACTTTTCTAGTTTCGTTGACTTTACGTCCGTCACAACGAATTCCGTTTTCATCTAATAATACAATATCTGTGTCTCTTCCGCCCATTTTTATTCACTTTTTGATTCCAACATTTCATTTACTTGATCAGTTAAATTTGCAACATGTGCTTGTTCTTCGATCAATTCAATTGCTTGTATTGCCTTTAATAATCCATTTGGATCTTCTGAAGAAACAACAAGTAATCCATTTTGACCGATAGTAACTTGACTATTAGTTGACGATTCAATCATCTGTATCATTGAACCGCGTTTACCAATTAATCTTGGTACTTTATTTGGAGAAATTTTTACTAATTCGCCTGAATCAATCTTACCTAATTCACGACCACTAATTGTAATAAGTGGATCACGAGTCATATCAGCATTTACGATTCTTGCAGCAATTAAATCGCCTTTAGCTAGTTTAGCATTCATATCATCAGAACTTGAAGAATAATCTCTACCAAATACATCGCTAGCTGGAAGCATTCCAACATAACAAGAATTAATGTCTGCAGTCCAAGATAACGAAGAGTGAGAAGATATTTTTCCAATTACCAAATCATCATCTTTTGGCATGTAACCACCAGTTAATGGAATAACTCTAACACTACCATCATGTACATCAGATAAACCAACAATGGTTGATACAATATTATCACCAACCTGAATGGTATTTTGCTCAGCTCTGTAGGAACCAGATGTGATTACTTCGCCAGGAATTACATGACGTTTTCTTTCACCACTCATTTTTGTACCTCAACATTAGCAGTGCCTTTTGTAATTGCACCTAGTCTATCTATCACGTTTGGTCTTGCGGCAGCGGGTATTTCAAGTATTGCTTTTAATGAGCCATTTGGTTGCCAATCTTCTTTTTTCAAACTTCCAGTAGATTTTAAAACAGTATACGATTGTGCCACAAATTGTGCGGGGACCGATATTTCAAGAGTTAGATTTTCAGTTTTCAAGGGAATGATAGGTCTTAATTTTTCAACGATGTCTTTGATTTGTTCATCAGGATTTTTGAAAGGATCTACAGAAACACGACCATCAATCATTGCTTGTTCAATTCTTAATGGAGGATGTGGAAGGTGTGTTTTTGGATCAACATAGGTCTTGGCAATGAAAGTTATGATTTGTTTTCGTTTATCCGTAGTCATCTTTTTTCTTTGTTCTGTGTTTAGATTCAGTTCACCTTTTTGCATCATTATTTCAGCTATTTTGGAAGTATCTTCTGTTTTGAAGACTTTAATAAGTAATTCATTTGATGCGCGGGTTCCTTTTCCCGAATCAGTGTATATTTCATCAGAGACTAGAATTTTTGATATTTCGGAAATTTTACCTAATTTGTAATCAAATGCAGGATCAGGCTTTACCAATATCTCAAATTTTTCACTCGCATAACTATATCTTACAATCGTGACTTTGTCCATATTGTATGGATCAAAGTAATTCGTATTTATCTCTGATGAAATAAGTCTACATTTTTATTAGTACAGTCTGTTTTTTGATTAAGATTTGTCTCTAGAAATTACTAATGAAAATGATGAAAAAGTATCTGTGAAGATAAAGGGAGTGCCACTCCAATATGCTAATGCATTAAGAAGAATTTGTTTAAACGGTGTTCCAGTTTATGCAGTTGAGAGTATCGATATGTTAGAGAATTCGTCAGTTTTAGCAGATGAAGGTGTAGCTCATAGAGTCGGTTTAATTCCATTAAAAACAGATTTGAGTGCATCTAAAGATGGAAATGAAAATGATAAAATCATGCTTACATTAGATTCAGGTTTTTCAGATGAAACAAGAACAATTTTGTCAGGAGAATTGAAATCACAAGATGAAAGTGTCGTTCCTACTTCAAATGATATTCCAATAGTTACTCTTGCACCAGGTCAGTCAATAAAATTTGAAGCATATGCTAGATTGGGTAAAGGAACTGAACATGCACGATGGAATTCAGCAAATGTTGTAACATTAACTGATACTGAAAAAGATGATGAAAAACTCTTGACAGTGGAATCTACAGGAGCACTCAATCCAAAACACATCATATTATCAAGTGTGGAACAATTATCAAGTAAATTATCTGAATTTAAGACAATCATGTCAGAAATTAAGTAAGACATCATATTATATTTGGGTAAAATGGGGATTTGACTTATGGTAACACAAGCTAAAGTAAATATGCTAAAAATCCTAAAAAAGGCATCTAAAGAAAATGATGCACCAATTTGGGCAAAAGTTGCAGATTATGTTCAAAAATCAAGATCAAATCAGAAGATCGTGAATCTTACCAAAATTAATCAAACAACAGAAGATGGAAATGCCGTAGTAATTACAGGTAAAATTTTAGGAACAGGTAATATTTCACATAAAGTTTCAGTTTCATCATTATCTATTTCAAATTCCGCTGCAAAAAAAATTATAGAGTCAGGTGGAGAAGTCCTAGAATTTTCAAAAATGATTGAAAAATATCCAACAGGTAAAGGAGTTAAAATAATTGGCTAAATGGAATAACAGAAAGTCTCAACCCGAACAACAACAAGTCATTGACTTGAGTAAGCCAATAGTTGTTGATGGTACAAACTTGATTGCAGGTAGACTTGCATCAAATGTTGCAAAATTATTGAGAAAAGGAAATAGAGTTTCAGTAGTTAATTGTGATAAAATTATGATGAGTGGGAAAAAAGCAAGTATTGTTGGCGAATATGAAGAATTTTTAAAAATTAACAGTATTATCAATTACAAACATGGACCTAAACATCCTAGAAGACCAGATACTGTAATTGCAAGAATGATTAGAGGAATGCTTCCGTACGAAGATAAACCATCTGGAAAAACCGATTTATCACGATTAAGAACTTACATTGGAGTTCCAAAAGAAGTAAAAGGTTTAGAAAAGATTCAATTTGAGAAAGCAATGATAAGACATGATTCATCACGATATACAACAATGGCAGAAATAAGTAGATACATTGGAGGAACTAACTTTTGATTCCTAAGACAGAGATTTACTATGCATCAAGAAAAACATCTAGTGCACACGTATACATCACAAAAGGTGTAGGAAAAATTAGAATTAACAACATTCCCCTAGAAATGATTGAGCCAGAAGCTTCAAGAGAAGTAATCCTAGCACCATTAGAAATTATTGGTGAAGAAATTAGAGATAAAGTTGACATTTCAATCAGAGTTAGAGGTGGAGGTTTCATGGGACAAGCATATGCATCTGCTACAGCAATGACAAGAGCTTTAATAGGTTGGACAAAATCTAAGAAAGAACCAAAAGACCATCCATTTAACAAAACAACACGTCAACAATTAAAAGAAAAAATTGCAGATTATGATAAATATTTGATCAGCGGAGATGCAAGAAGAAAAGAACCAAAGAAATTTGGCGGCCCTGGTGCAAGAAGAAGAAAACAAAAATCATACAGATAGTCTTATCAGTGAAATTTTTTGTATTTATTCAAAAATTGATACTCTAGAAGAATTTCTTTCAAAATATTCTATTTTTTTATCTTCTTTGAGAGTAAGATCGATGTCATCTAGCCCTTCTAATAATCGGATTTTTCTATGCGAATCAATTTTAAAAGTTATAATTTCATCACCACAAGTGATTTTTTGGGAGTCTAAATCAAGTTCAATTTTATCCGAATATTGTAATAATTTTTTAATTTCGTCAATATCTAAGATAATTGGTAAAACACCATTTTTGAAGCAATTACTATAGAAAATATCTGCGAACGAAGGAGATATGATTGCATTAAAACCAAAATCTTTCAATGCCCAAACAGCATGTTCTCTTGATGAACCACAACCAAAATTTTCATTTGTTACCAATATTTGTGAATCATGATATTTTGAATCATTTAAAATGAAATCACTTTTTTCTTGTCCATCATGATTAAATCTCCAATCATAAAAAAGAAATTTTCCAAATCCAGATTTTGTAATTAGTTTTAGAAATTGTTTTGGAATTATTTGATCCGTATCAACATTCGCTTTATCAAATGGTGTTATAATACTAAAAATTTTGGTAAAAGGTTTCAAATTTTAACACCATTCCCTAACATCAACAAAATGACCAGCAATCGCAGATGCAGCGGCCATTACAGGACTTACAAGATGAGTTCTTCCACCAGATCCTTGTCTTCCTTCGAAGTTTCTATTAGAAGTACTTGCACAACGTTCACCAGGTTTTAAAATATCAGGATTCATTCCAAGACACATACTACAACCAGATTCTCTCCATTCAAAATTTGCATCTTTGAAAATTTTATCTAATCCTAATTTTTCAGCTTCAAGTTTTACCATCTGTGAACCTGGAACAACCATTGCGCTAACTTCAGAATTAACTGTTTTACCTTTTACAATTTCTGCTGCATCTTTCAAATCTTCCAAGCGTGCATTTGTGCAAGAACCAATGAAAACTCTATCAATTGAAATTTCTACAATTGGGGTATCAGGTTTTAGATCCATATACAATAATGCCTTTTTCGCACTTTCAATTTGTATTTCATTATTTTGACCAAAGTCTTCAGGAGTAGGAATTTTTCCTGTTACATCAGACACCATTGCAGGATTTGTTCCCCAACTTACTTGCGGTTCAATTTTTTCTACGTCAATTGTAAAACTTTTATCAAATTTCGAGTTGGTATCAGACATGAGATTATTTTTCCAATCGTCAACTAATTCATCATAGTTTTTTGGCGTATACTTTCTATTATTGAGATAATCGAATGTTTTTTCATCAGGTGCAATTAAACCAGCTCTAGAACCAGCCTCAATAGACATATTACAAATAGTCATTCTTTGTTCCATCGATAAATCACTAATTGCATTACCACGGTATTCTAATACATGACCAGTGCCACCATCAGTTCCAATCTGTTTGATAATACTTAGAATTATGTCCTTGGATGTTATCGCGAATGTGTTTTTACGCTTACCTGTGGCTAAAATTTCAAAGGTTTTGGGTTTTTCAAGCCAAAGTGTTTGAGTTGCAAGAGTATGTTCAACTTCACTTGTTCCAATACCAAATGCAAATGCACCAAATGCACCTTGTGTTGACGTATGACTATCACCACATACTATAGTACTACCTGGTAAAGTAATTCCTAATTGTGGACCTATTACATGTACAATTCCTTGATTAGGATCGTTAATTCCAAATAACTTTATTCCAAAATCCTTACAATTTTTTTCCAGAGTTTTAATTTGAGTTGAAGAGGTTTCATCAATCATTGGTAAACTTCTATCAGTAGTAGGAACATTATGATCAATGGTAGCTACAGTTAGATCTCTACGTCGAACATTTCTATGATTAACACGCAATCCGTCAAAAGCCTGAGGAGATGTTACTTCATGAATTAGATGACGATCAATGTAAATTAATGAAGGTTCATTTTCTTTTTCAACTACAACATGAGAATTCCAAATTTTCTCAAATAATGTTTCGGTCATTTATTATATTCACTTTTTATATTTGAAAAGACCGCCAGCCGCAATAATTTTTGCTATTATTTCTGAGAAAGGTTTCATAGCATAGATTTCATTTTTTGTAATATTTTTTATCTCATTTTTTTCAATATTGATCTCAAGTTGATCAGAATTTGATATTTTTTGATATGTTTCATCATCAACTTCTATAGGAAGTAAAAATGCTCCATCAACAGAGTTTCTATAAAATATTCTTGCAAAAGATGTAGCAATTACTGCCTTTATTCCACATGTCGAGAGTGCAATTGGTGCATGTTCTCTTGATGAACCACAACCAAAATTTTTTCCTGCAACAATGAAATCACCATCTTTTACCTTTGATGGAAATTCAGGATCAAGTCCTTCCATTGCATGTGTTGCTAATTCATTATAATCATGGATTTTTAGATATGTTCCAGGAATTATAACATCAGTATCAATATTATCTCGTTCATATTTTATTACATTACCAATCAATTCAAATCCCTCGGATCAGTTAATTTTCCAGTTACAGCAGATGCAGCTGCAACTTGTGGAGAGGCAAGATACGTTTGGGATTCTACATGACCCATTCTACCAGGGAAGTTTCTATTTGTGGTACTAACACAAATTTCATCTTTTGCCAATACCCCCATATGAGCACCACAACATGCACCACATGTAGGTGGACCTACAGTAGCACCAGCATCTAAAAATATTTCAATTAATCCATCTTTTACTGCTCTTTTGTATATAGAAATTGCTGCAGGTAATACTTCAGTTCGTATTTTTACTTGTCTTCCCTTAAGAATTTTAGCAGCTGCTAATAGATCCTCATATTTTGCACCGGTACAAGAACCAATGTAAGATTTATCCAATTCAGTAGAAGATAGCTCTCTTGCAACAGTAATGTTATCAGGAGAAAATGGTTTTGCAACAGTAGGTTCCAATTCAGATGCCTCATACTCTAAAATTTTAGAATAATTGGCATCTGCGTCTCCATGAAATTCAGAAACATTAGTTGCACCTCTTTGATTTAGATATTCAACTGTTTTTTTGTCAGATTCAATAATTCCATTTTTTGCACCAGCTTCAGTGGTCATGTTAGTTAACGTCAATCTACTTTCTACAGACATTTCGTCAATTCCTGTTCCACCGAATTGCATAGTATTGTATGCTCCACCGTCATTTCCAATATCACCAATAATGTTGAGTATGAAGTCTTTAGCCATTACATGTGGAGGTAGTTTTCCATTAAGTTTGAAATAATATGTTTCAGGTACCTTAAACCAAATTTCTCCATTTAGTAATACATATGCAACATCAGTATGACCTAATCCGCAAGCAAATGCACCTAATGCACCAGTAGTGTTAGTGTGAGAATCACCACCAACATAAACATCTCCAGGGTTAACCAATGCCTCTTCATGAGATAATGTATGACATATTCCATATTGACCCATTCCATACTTGAAATGTTTTTTGATATCATATTTTTTTGAGAAATTAGATAATTTCACAATATTTTCTGCAGAAATTTTTTCTGCAGATGGAACAAAATGATCTTCAGCAATCCAAACTTTTGTTGGATCATGTAATTTTGACGTATCAATTCCTTGTTTTTGTAATTTATCAAAAACTTTCAAGACTCCAGGTCCAGAAACATCATGAACCATGACCTTATCGACCTTGGCAAAAACAATATCATCAGGGGAAACGGTATTTTTACCAGAAGCACGAGCTAGTATTTTTTCAGTTATGTTCATAAACGACAATGCCATTAATTGAGATTAAAAGCTTTTCAGAACAATAATTAGAGAATAATATCTAAAATAGCTATGAATTTAACAGTAATTCCATTAACTTCAGAGAAAAAGAATGGTAAATTTTCCTTTTTTAATGAACTAAAGAAAATAATCAAGGATAGTAAAGTTGTAATCAAAGAAGGAGACGTGTTAGTAATCTCAAGTAAATTTATCTCTAATTCACAAGGACGGATTTTAAATATAGAAAAATCAAAGGTTTGTGAGAAATCAAGAAAAATTGCAAAAAAATTCAAGAGCAATGAAAAATTTATGGAAATTGTTTATAGAGAATCAGATGAAATTTTAGGAGGAGTTGCAGGATTTGCCATGGCGACTACAGATGGAATATTGGCACCTAACGCAGGAATAGATAAATCAAATTCTAAAGGAACAAAAATTATTTTGTATCCAAACGAACCATACAAATTTGCTGAAGAATTAAAAAGAAAAATTTTTCTTGAACTAAAGTTACATGTTGGGATAATCATAGTCGATAGTAGATTAATGCCTGCGAGAATTGGTACAACAGGAGTTGCAATAGCATGTTCAGGAATAGAGCCAACAAAAGATTTACGTGGAGAAAAAGATTTGGATGGAAATCCACTTAAAGTTACATTCCAAGCAACTGCAGATAATTTAGCATCAATTGCAAATCATAAGATGGGAGAAGGAAGTGATCTACATCCAATAGCAATTATTAGAGATTCAGAATGTGAATTGACAAACAGACAAATTTTTTCTGAAGAGATGATAATTCCTTATGAACAATGTGTTTACATTAGAAGTTTTACTGATTAACCCATTCCAAGTTTACGGAGCATTCCTTGCATTTGTCTACCCTTTGATGCTTTCATCATTGTTTTTGAATTTTTATAATTTTTTATTAATTCTTTAACTTCATGCTCAGGCCAACCAGAACCTCGTGCAATTCTTTTGATTCGAGATGAATTTAATAAATCAGGATCAGCTTTTTCTTTTGTATTCATACTTTGGATAATATATCGCCATTTATCCATTCTTTTTTCCATCACTTCGAGTTGATCCTCTTTTACCATTCCTGATAATCCAGGCATCGTTTCCATTAAGCTTTGAAGAGAACCAACTTTGGTTACTTCTTCTAGTTGGTAAAAGAAATCTTCCATGTTCATTTTACCGCTAGTAATTCTTTTCATACGAACTTCATCTGCTTCATTACCAAGTCGTTTTGCAAGATCAAGTACTGCTTGAACATCACCCATACCCAAAAGTCTACCAACAAATCTAGTAGGTGAAAATTGTTCTAGATCATCAATTCGTTCACCAGTTCCAACATACATTACTTGTGCACCTGTTGCTGCAGATGCTGCAAGAGCCCCACCACCTTTTGCCGAACTATCAAGTTTAGTAATTACTATACCTCCAACAGGAACAATTTTGTTAAATGCCTCTGCTTGTGAAAAACACTGTTGACCAATTGTGCCATCAATTACTAATAATGCCAAATCAGGATTAGATACTTTAGAAATTTCTGTCATTTCATTCAAAAGTTCTTTTTCTTCTTTATGACGTCCAGCAGTATCAATTAATATTATATCAATATTTGAATTTTCAAAATGTTTTAAACCATTTTTGACAATTTCAGCTGCATCTTTATTGTTTTCTTCACCATAAACTTCAACATTAGATTTTTCACAATTGGTTCTTAATTGGACCAATGCACCTGGTCTATAGGTATCAGCACCAATTGCACCAACACGGTATCCTTGTTTGGTAAGAAATTTTGCTAGTTTTGATGATACAGTAGTTTTACCACTTCCTTGAATTCCAAGCATCAAAACTTTGTTAATTTTTCCAGATTTGAAATGAAACTCGGTATCATTTCCTAGTAATTTTGACAATTCATCGTATAGAATTTTAACAATATGATCTTTTCGTGATAATCCAGGTGGTGGGGTTTCATTGATACAGCGTTCTTGAAGATTTTTTGTAATTTCAAGAACTAATTTTACATTTACGTCAGATTGTAAAAGTGAACGTTGTACATCCTTTGCTAATTCTTTGATTAATTCCTCATCAATTCCAGAAGAACTAACAATTTTTTTAATTGCGGTTCGTAAACCATCTTTTAGATTATCAAGCATTATCTTTTAATTTCACATCCAATATTTCAAATCTTCCCCTATAACCATCCCATTGAGTACTAGAATCCTCAATAAACAATGATTTTTCAAATAAAGGACAATTTATTACAAATGTTTCAGCCTCCCCACCTTCAAAATTAAGATTAAACCCAAATTTTTTTTGTAATTTTTCAAGATTTTCTAATCCATTTTTATCAATTATTTGTCCAAGCCATGAATCATTCAAACCGTCGGAACTCACACTGGTGATAATATATTCAAAATTTTCTTCTAATAGTTCTTTCATGTAAGATTCAGGTTTTGTATTCCATAAAGGAGATATAATTTCTAAATTATTTTTTTCACAAATTAAAGAGAAATTATCCTTTTGATATTTACTGAGAATACCACCATGCACAATTCCTTCAATAGAGTAATTTTCTTTTGCACGAGTAACCAATCTATCAAGATTTTCAAATTCAACCTTAGAATCAATAGATGGAATTTCTTCAATTATTTGTGGGATTTTCATAGATTCAGCTTGTAAAGAAGTGAATTTTATGTTTGGATGATGAAGTAGATGACTTTCATTAGAATGAGGATATAATGTCAATAATACATCAACCGAATGAGACAATTTTCTTGCAAGATAAATCGCATATGTACTATCTTTTCCACCAGAAAATAATGCAGCTAATTTCATTTTAAAATAAAAGATAGGATGCCTCAATACTCATAATCTTCATCAGAAATC
>JAOLYM010000013.1 GCA_028343435.1 Candidatus Nitrosopelagicus sp. | reverse complement strand
AAACTAATTGTTGAAATACAAGGTAATATTCTTCTCAATTCTACTTATTTCATTTACTCCTATGACACTTGCAAATGCTGAAGTATTTCAAGAAAGATTAGAGGGAACCCTTGATATCTATACCAATCAACTGGTATTTGCTCCTGGCGAACCAATATTTGTATATGGTCAGGCTATGCCAAAAGAACCCATAATTCTTAGATTATTTACTCCTGATGACACAATCGCTGAATTTGAACAATTGATGACCGGAGAAGATGGATCTTTTCACCACTTTTTAATGGAATGGGATCAACCTACGACTAATCTTCCATATGGGACATACATTCTAGAGATTATCTCTAATCAACAAGGAGGAATATCAAAACGTATTGAAGTAAAATTTTTACCAACATCTGAGTTTGTTCAAGTTCCAATTGAAAGAAATGTTAGTACAATAGTTTTTGCTCCTGAAACTGCTGCAGTAAGTAGAGATTTTCGTGTATTTGTTCAAACATCAAGTGACGGTCTTTTAATTGGTGATGATCCAAATCAAATACTTGGTACATCTCATGTACATTTGCCTAATGGCCAAGTCGAAAATTTAGAAGATGATTTGAAAACATTGCATCAAGGATTGTATTATGTAGATTATCTTCCTGCATTAGAAGGCATATACGTTTTTCATATGGTGACTTTTGACGAAGGAAACATTTCTCATGGGTCTGGTGCAACTAATGTTTTAACTCAAGATATTCGTGGAATTTCTACACAAATTTTAGAATTAAACCAAATTTTAGATGAAACAAAAACTGAACTAGCAAATTTAAAACAAGAAACCTCGACTTTTGGATCATCATTATCTGATGCAAGTTCAAATTTAGATGAAAGTGTAGTACTAATTTCTAATTCTGTTGGAAATATTGAGGAAGGTTCATCTCAACTTAATGCATTACTCTTCCCTGTAGTTGCATCAATTGCAATAATTTTGGCATTACAAATTGTAATTATTGCTAGAAGAAGATAAGCTATAATTATTCATAACACATCTTTTTTGATCATGATGAAATTAGTATTTTTACTAGTTCTTTTGGTTTTAATACCTCCGTTAATCACTGAGTCATTTTCTTATTTTGATGGAGATATGATTAATCATAATATTGAAAACACAAATTATCATTTCAATGAATCACAATCAGAGATAATCCAATTTAATGAATCTTCAAATGAACAACAAGTAAAACGTTATTTGATATTTGGAAAAGGATCAATATCTGAAATTGGTAATTTTATTCAAACACCATATTCCATATCCTCGTCAAATGGATTTTTCTCAATAATCACAATCCCCGAAAGTACAGTATCTATTTTCCAATCAAAAGGATTTCATATGATTGAAGATTTTCAGTTAGATTTTCATTCAAAATACATTTCAAAGAACAATGTTAGTAAGATATCTACAATTGGAAACATCGCAAATTCTGAGCGTGTACATGAACTTTACAATGTAACAGGAAATGGTGTCACAATTGCTATAATTGACACTGGTGTTGATTTTTCAAATCCTGATATGCAACATGCACTAGCGCGTGATAATGATAATTTTCCTATAATGTTAGATCCTGATGGACAAGGTTTGATATTAACAAATGCAACTTTTGCGGCAAACATTGATCAGTATGGAACAATCAAAAACTTTACAAAATCTTCTTTCCACAATACGACTTCCGATATATATGTAAAAGCTAGAGATGGCGGTGTATTTTTGAATGTTGAACAAAGTGGTGACGGAACTAGTTTGTTGGTGTATAATTCTATGTTTCCTATGTTTGGTTCATCTCCACTTCTAAATGGAACATTAAATGACGATATGAAAATTGGAAAAGACAAACATGATTTCATCAAATCAAAAAGTGGTATTTACCATTTAGGTGTAATGTATCAGGGTTCTCCGAGTCAGCCACAAGTTGTACCTGTTTTAGTTGTTGATTCAAAAAAATCTGGATATTATGATACTATAATTCCTGACATGTCTACATCTTGGCAGGACTTTACAAAAAATTCTACAGATAAAAAAATTGATTTTGATTTTGACTTCACCGATGACACTCATCATGTAATAGGTGATGGAAATGAATTTCTAATTTATGATTATAATGATGATGGTGAATTTGATTATAGTGTAGGGACACTTGGTGCTCAAATTTTAGATATCTATGGTGTAATTGAAAATAAATCAGATGTTGATGAAACTTTTGGCGCTATTAATGGAACTTTACTCCCCCCAATAAATCGGAATGGTGAGTTTTTTGGTGTTATGACTGATATTTCAGGTCATGGAACTGGAAGTGCAGGTACAATAATTTCAAAAGGTGTTGGTGAATATGATATTTACAATGATACAAAAAAATTCAATATTAGAGGTATTGCTCCAGATGCAAAAATAATACCTGTAAAGGCATTATGGTTTGGAGATATTTTATATGCATGGCTTTGGTCTTCAGGATTTGATAATCATGATGTAGAATGGAAATTTTCTGGAAACACTCGTGCTGATATAATATCAAATAGTTGGGGGGTATCAACATTTCCAAATTTTGAATATGCACCTGGATATGATTTATTATCTTTAGTAATGACTACTTTGAGTTTACCTAATTCATTTTCCGAAGATTATCCTGGCGTGTTAATGGTATCTAGTGCAGGAAATTCTGGTCATGGTTATGGCACTATTGGATTGCCAAATGCATCTCCTACCGGAATTAGTGTAGGTGCAACAACAAATAATATTTTTGTAGGATATGGACCTTTCAAAGATGAACCTAGATTTGGAAACTCGACAAAACATTCAGATCATGTAGTTGATTTTTCAAGTAGAGGTCCAACTTTAATTGGTGATCCAAAACCTGATTTGATGAGCATTGGTGCTTATAGCTTTACCCCTGCATCTGTTACAAAACCATCACAAGATTATGATCAAGATCCATTTGGTATGTTTGGAGGAACTAGTATGTCTGCACCTATTGTATCTGGTACTGCTGCATTAGTTATACAAGGTCTTAATGAAAAATCAGACACATATGTTCCATCTGATATCAAAAATATTCTAATGTCTACTGCAAATGATATGCAAAATGATGTATTTACTCAAGGTACTGGAATGGTAAATTCCCTTGATGCAATTCGTTTAGTTAATGGTGAAGGAGGTGTTTTCAAAGTCTACAATATGGAATCTTCAAAAAATCTTAATCAAATTCTTGAATTACCGTTAAAAAATCTAAATTACACTTCAATAGGAATGGAATCTCCTAATATCTCATTAGAAAATATTCCTCAAACCAGCTGGTTTGGTGGAAGATTAAATCCCGGAGATACTACCTATACTTCATTCAAAATTGAAAATCCAACAAATAGTACACTTACTGTAAATGTAGTTCCTGAAAATCTAAAACTAATTGAAAAATTCATCTATGATGGAACAACAGAACCACATCTGCAGGATTCATATCATAACAAATCTAAAACATATCGCCCAAATTACATTCCATTAGCTAACCTTACTGGCTCTGAAATTATACACGTAAACTCTTCTAAAACCATGCCTGATGATTCTTCATTATTGGTATTGAACGCTAATTTTTCTTTTGATCACTTCATGAATCAAACAAATCCGATATATGCAGATGATCTGAAAATTTCATCTTTGTATCTATATGATTGGAAAGACAAAGATGATGATTCTGAAATATCTAGTGATGAATTATCTTTAGTAAACAGAGGTGGTTCTTGGGGAACTGTACAAGAATTACGTGTTTCAAAACCAACAGAGCACTTTGAAAATCAACCAATTGTTGGAGTATACCCTGTTCCTGAAAGATATTCGTTCTGGGGAGGTTCAATTAAAGAAAACTCTACAGCATTTGATTACACATTATCTTTTTGACCGTTATCTAAAACATACTTTTTTCGATTATCAAAATAGTACAAACCACCAAAAACTGAAAAGAAAACAGCATAATCAATAATCAAAGTAAATGATGAATTGAGATAATCAGCTTGATCTCCAAAATAATCCGCTGCAATTGCAGAGATTACGACTGAAGCCAGGAAACCTAGAAAGACATTTTTGTTTAATTTCAAATATTCTTGATACTTTTGTTTCATATTTTTTGATAAAATATGTCATTTTTAGCGTTTCTAGGTAAACCCATTAATTGTATAATTTTTCAATAGTGATATGGATTCAGATGAAAAACGATTAAAACAAGAAGATTGTAATGAAGACGAATTAGGAACAGGAGTTCTAACATTAACTAACAAACGTATTGCATTTGATAAAAGAAAAAGTAGAATTGCAGATTTTTCAACAAAAATGGGTGAAACTGTAATCGATGTTCCTTTAGATCAAGTAGATGTTTGGAAGGAAGGAAGATTTATCAAAAAAATCTGTTTCAAAATTAAAACAGATACAGATGAAAAATCGTACAAATTTGGCGTTATGGGAACAGGTGGATGGTTAGAAGATATTCAAGATGCTATAGAAGATTTTAAAAATCAATAATGAACATCTACACTATCTAATCTCCAAGATTGTTTAACGAAAGTATCTTTCATTTTTGCGCCAGGATATACACTAGATTCTCTTATACCAGTTATTGCAATTTGTGAACCACAATCACCTGCATAGTTTAGTGGAACTACAAAGAATTTTGCTTTTTGTCTTCTACATACATCTTCTAACATAGAAGATAATCTTTTGTTTGCAGCAACCCCTCCAACTATCATAATTTCATTTTTTCTAGTAAATGCAAGAGCTCTCTCAGTTGCTTCAGCAATCATAGCAAAAGCAGTTTCTTGTAATGAATAACATGCATCCTCGACTCCTTTTGATGTACTTTGTTTTGCTGCTGATAATAAACCAGAAAAAGATACATCATTTCCCTTTACTGCATATGGCAAATCAATGTAATTAGTCGACTTGTTTGCTAATTCTTCAATTTTTCTTCCACATGGTGAAGCAAATCCTAATGATCGTCCGAACTGATCTAAGAGTTGACCTAAAGTAATGTCCAAAGTTTCACCAAAGACTCTCCATCGTCCAGCAGAGAATGCAAGAATCATGGTATGACCGCCTGAAACAAGAAGTACAAGTGGATTTTTTGCACCAGTTAGAAGTTTACCTAATTCAATATGACCAATAGCATGGTTAACAGGATAAATTGGAATATCATAATATGATGAAAGAGAACGTGCAACAACTGCACCAACTCTAAGACATGGCCCAAGACCTGGACCTCCTGCATATGCAATCATATCAAGATCATTGATTTTGATTTTTGCTTCATCAAGACATTGTTTTAGAACAGATGGACTATTTTCTATATGATGACGTGATGCTTCTCTAGGATGAATACCTTCACCTTCTGGAGGTTTGTAGATTTTTCTAATATCAGATAAAATTTTTCCATTTTTTTGTTTTTTTTCAATTACAGCACATGAAAAAGTGTGTGCAGTGCTTTCGATTCCTAAACAGATCATACTAACCTCTACTTAGTGTTGATACTATTTTTATTATATCACCATTTTTAAGTTCATGATCAGCACCAATACGTTGTTTTGATTTTGCGTCAATAGCATGTAAAAATCCATTTCCGATGTCTTGATGAATTGTGAATGCTAATTCTTTTGCAGTAGAACCTTTTTTTAATAATCTTGCATCAGGTAAAACCTGACCTTGTTTATTCATTAGTTTAGTTTCATCTTCAACAGGATAAACAATAATCATATCTAAAATATCAAAAATTATAGAATTTAGTATTTCTTGAACACCTGTTGTTTGAATTTTTGTTAAAACATTTTTTGCAAGATGTAATGCACTGTTTTGTTGTTCAGATAACTGAGTATTTTCCTTCCCTGAAAAATTATCATCACCTGGAACGTAATTAATTAATTCAGCTTTTGTAGCTTTTTTCAATAAAAGTTCAGTTTCTGCACTAGAAGGGATAACTTTGAATTTTTCAGATATTTTTTCTAGAATTTTAAGATCATCACATAAATCTGCTTTATTAGCTGCAATGAGCAATGGTTTTGAATTTTTTCTAAGAGTTTTCAGGAATGTCATAATATCATCTTCTGTCCAATCTTGTGGTTTTTTTGTTTTTAATGACATTGATATTAAAACTTGATCAACTTGAGATTCTGTGATTCCCAGTCCTGTAAACCTACGTGCTATTCCATCGGTTATTTTTGCACGTTTTTGATCTATTTCTTTTACAAGTTTTGGCCATTCTCTGTCAAGTATTTCTTTAAACCATAAATCAAATTCTTCTTCAACAAATTTGATATCCTCTAATGGATCATGTGTTCCAACATTTACTGGTTGTCCTTGAATATCAGTTGAGCCAGAAATATCAACTACATGGATCAATGCATCTGCTTTCATAGCATCAGTAAGAAATTGATTTCCTAACCCTTTACCTTCATGTGCACCAGGGACTAATCCTGCAACATCAATTAATTTTACAGGAATAAATCTAGTAGCATCATGACATAGATCATTTTCACATCTATTATCCAGATTTTTACATTCACAAATAATTTTCAAATAACAAACTCCAACATTTGGTTCAATCGTAGTAAATGGGAAATTACCACTTTGAGCTATTGTTTCAGTTGCTGAAGAGAAAAAAGTTGATTTTCCAACATTTGCCTTGCCAAGTAACCCAATTTGCATAAGGAGATAGTTTTCATCTCATCATATTAGTATTACAGAAATTCATTAATCATGGATATAGGAATGAATTGTGTGAATTTAGTAATTACTGGAAATCCAGGTGTTGGGAAACATACAATTGCAGATTTATTCGTAAAACAGGATTCCTCTTATCAAATATTTGATATAAACAAATTTGCAATTGAAAAAGAGTTTGGAGAACAAGGTAATGATGGAATTGAGGTTGATACTGTAAAATTAAAAGATGAGATTCAGAAATTAAATTTAGATAAATCATTAATCGTAGGACATTTGGCACCATATGTTCTTGAGAAATCAAATATTGATTTTGCTATTATTTTGAGAAAGAATCCTTATGATCTTATAGAAATTTACAAAAAAAGAAAATATCAAGAATCAAAAATAAAAGAAAATGCAGGCAGTGAGATACTAGGTATCATTGCAAATGACTCAATTGCATCATTTGGAAAGGAGAAATCTTTTGAAATTGATTCAACAAATAAAACACCTGAAATGATTCTAGAGAAAATTTATAGCATAATTGATAATCAAAAAGATGCAGATATAGTAGATTGGTTAAGATTAGTTGAAGAAAAAAATGAGATTAGCAAATTTTTTGATTATTAATTTAATATAATCCTCAATAATCATACTAAGAATTGTTTGAGATAAAATATAGTGATTTAGCAGGTAGAATAGGTGTTCTTCACACAAATCATGGAAAAATTGAAACACCTTCTTTTGTTCCAGTAATACATCCGGTTAAACAAAGTATACCGGCTAAAAAAATTAAAGAAATAGGTTTTGATGTTGTAATAACAAATGCATACATTACAATGAAAAGATTAGAAGAGAAAGCTAGAGAAAATGGTATTCATAAAATAATAAAATATGATAGTTCTATAATGACAGATTCTGGAGGATACCAAGTTTTAGAGTATGGTGAAGTTGATGTAAAACCGCCAGCTATGGCAAAATTTGAGATGGATATAATGACAGATTTTGCCATTCCATTAGACAAACCAACTGGATTTGGATTATCAAAAAAAATAGCAAAAGAGTACGTGGATCATACATTAAAAGTTTGTAAAACAACAATAAAAAATAAAAAAAATAATGGTCAGATTTGGATTGGTCCAATACAAGGAAGTGAACATCCAGAATTAGTGAAAAGATCAACTAAAGAATTAATAAAAATGGGATATCAAATGCTTGCACTTGGAAGTCCGGTTGAGTTTATGGAATCATATGAATACAAATTATTAGCAGAAATGATTATTGCTGCAAAGAAAAACATACCAACCTCAATTCCTTTACATCTATTTGGTGCAGGACATCCTTTAACGATTCCATTAGCAGTTGCATTAGGTTGCGATACATTTGATTCAGCATCATACATGCTTTATGCAAAACATGATAGAGTGATAACAGAAGATGGAACTAGAAGATTAGCAGAGTTGGAATATTTTCCATTTGATTGTGAAGTATCGTCAAGGTATAAACCAAAAGAATTACTGGCTATGAAGAAAGACGAGAGAATAGATCAGATTGCACTTTTCAATTTATACTCAATAAAAGCTGAAGTTGACAGAGTAAAACAAGCAATACGAGAAGGAAGATTATGGGAATATACTATGAAGAAAGCAAGAGCGCATCCAAAGTTATTTGAAACAATTGACGTGATTATGAATAACACAAAATTCTTGCAAGATGGAACACCAAAATTTAAAGAAAAAGCAATTTTCTTATTTGGACCAGAAGATCAGTATAGACCTGAAATTCAGAGATATCATGAGTATGTGAAAAAATTCAGAGCAAAAAAGAAAGTAGTGGTAATTACAAAAGATCCAACAATCAAACCAGTATTCACGTCATATGAATATAAAAAATTACGAAGGAAATTCAAAGATCCAGATTTGGTACAATTTTGCAATTACAATCCATTTTTAGGAATAATACCAATTGAAATTTCAGATGTTTTTCCAGCATCACACTATGTGATGTCTAGAAAAGAATTTGAGCCTGAGAAATTTACTAAATTTTTACAAGTTTGGAGTGAATTTTTCAATAAAAATAAGTTTGATACAGTATATCTTCCAAAAGATGATTTATTTTTACAATACTTTAAAAAATTCATTCCAAAAGGAATAACAAAAAAACAGATTATTGAATAATTTATCTATTGCATATTATTGGTGATTGTATGATTAAATTAGTATTTTCAGCAATTATTTGTTTAGTAATTTTATTTTCAATCCAAACAGCATATGCAGAAGAAGAATTACCTCTTCCAGATGGAAAAAATATCAAAGAATGGGAGTCTATCAGTGCAGCATTAATTGCAGAAAATAGATTTAGTGAAGCAATAATATATCTTGATAAAATTTTGGAGCAAGAGCCAAATAACTTGAAAGCATTAACTAACAAAGCAGGACTACTTGCACAATTAGGAAATTTTTCAAAAAGTGTTAATCTATCAAACAAAGTTTTAGAAATAGATCCAGATAGAATTTCAGCATTAACTAACAAAGCAATTGCATTAAAAATGTTGAAAGAATACGAAGAATCTTTTATTATATTTTCAAAAATTATTTCATTAGAACCAAATAATAAAAAAATTCAAAATGCTAGAGCGGAATTACTAAGTGGAACTCCAACCATCCAAACAAGTAATTCTAAGTATGAGATTCATGCACTAGTAACAATAAGAGATGAAAAAGGTAATCTTATTGCAACAACAGAATCAACAAACGCAAGATATCTTCCATCAATATTTACAGAAAAATGGTGGCAAAAAGTGGATGATAGTGGAAATATAATACATTCTGAAAATAAAGAAATTTTTACTAAAATTAATCCCATAATTCCTGAAGAAGATTATTTGGGCATGTTAACATTAGAAAGATCGATGTCAGGATATAATATCAATATTTTTGAAATATTCATACCAATGATTCAAGTAGAAGAAACAGATACAGCAATGGTTCAATGGACTATTATCAAGAAATAGGTTTTTTTGAAAAGAACATTCCAACTCCAATTGAAAAGAATACAATCAATGGAATATATCGATACGGAAGAATTTCATAAAAATTTGTAAATATTATAAGAATTGGACCTGCCAATAAAGTACCTAAAATTAAAAATAAAATTGAATCAGTTTCTTTGAAGCTGTTTTTTGCAAGTAATGTCAATCCGACAACAACAGGTAAAATTGTCATTAATAATAGAAAATCATATCTTAGTAGAGGTCCAAAAGTAGCAAGACCAATAAAGAATTTTGAAGGGTCAATTTGTATTACATTTGGATATATCGTATCTCCAGAAAATACGACTAATACAGATATTCCTATAATTATAACATATGATATTAAGAGTAAGAGTTTCTTTTTGTTTGAAATGGATGTTCGTGCGGCAAAGAATAATGTCATTATAAAATAAGGTGCAACAAATGCCTTTGTAAAAAAAGACAGAATATAGAATATTGGTGATAAAACCCATTGTTTTTTTATGACATAAATGGATAAGAGGTAAAACAATACCCAAAAATTTTCATAAACTGCGATTGTATCAAATCTAAGAAAAGTATGACTCTGAATTAATACTAAAATTGCAATTATTCCAGCAAATCTTTTTTCTGTAATTTGTACGGTTAATAGATATGTAAATAAAATTACTAGAATCGATGCAATGAATGGTAGGATTTTGATATTTTGAAAAATTTTCTGAGATACATCTAGAAGGAGCATACGAACATAGCGGTCATTTTGTTCTTCTACATAGATATTTTCAGATTCACCATCAGGCCAAATTTCTAATGCATCTTCCAGGATTCCATAATCACCCCATTGTTGAGATTCATCAAGTGATAATTCAGGAGTGGAAATACCAATGTAAACTGAGAAAATTATCAGTAGAATAATCAGAGTAGGTTTTTTTGAAATTTCAAAAATCCGTATTCGGTTTATGGAATCAGAAATTGAAGATGGTAATTTTTTCTTGTAATACATAAGGCCAAATGTGAATAATGCGAGATTTGACAGAATTACAGGAATTGCATATATTCCAATTTCATATGGAATTAGCTCAGTTGAAAATTTTCCGAAAGTTGATGAAAATAATGATGGAAAAATTATTGATAGTGTTGTTAATGAAATAAAGAAGATTGTGAAAATACCAATTAAATTTGAAATTTTTGGCATAAAATAATTTTAGAGCTCATGTAATTAAATCAAATAAAATAAGAAAAAGAGGTTTTGTGAAAACGCGTCTATAATGCTGCGTCTTCAGCCCATCCGTTGATGAATACACCGTTCTTGTGAAGTGGAACTGGTTGACCAGCTGTGTAATTCATTGGTCTCATCCAGAAAATGGATTTTGTTGGACAAACTCCGATGCATGCACCGTCGGTGATACATCTTTCAGGATAGAAGACAAATGCTTTACCACGTTTCCAACCTTCTACAGGTTTTACACGGAGCACATCCGGACCAAGAGAAGTACAGATTTCTACACATAGTGCACAACCGATACATCTCTGTTCGTCAATGTCTGGAATTATTGCTATTGGCATTCTAACATGGATAAGCTGGATTTGCTATTTAAACCATGAACTAGATCGTTAACAGCGTTATGAAATGGATCGCTAAAAATTAAGAAAATAAAACAAAAGAAAAAATGATTACAAGAAAAATTACTTTCTCATTGCATCAATTTGACCAGATGTTACCCAATCCAATAATTCTGCGGATGAAGGATTAAGTTCTGGTTTGCTAGCCATAAGATTTGCTACCCAAATCCAGTTAATTTGATTTAATAGGACTTTGTTTGCTTCGTCGCCTGCGCGAACTTTAGCAACCATTGCTTTATCTTGTGTGGCTTCCCATTCTGCATAGGTTCTTCCCATAATTGATCAAAGGTTAGGTTCCACTAATTAAAGATATTGTAGATTATCCATATAGTACAATCTAAAGAGTCTAAGATATAAGACAGTCACAAAATCGAGTTGCGTGGAGATCAAAGTTTTAGGCGCGGCCGGTGAAGTAGGGCGATCAGCTTTTCAAGTCAATTGTGATGGAACAAATTTCTTATTAGATTATGGTGTAATGTTTGGAAAACCAAGAGGTGCCCCACCAACATATCCACTTCATGTTAAACCACGAGATATTGATTCAGTAATCATAACTCATGCACATTTAGACCATTCAGGATGCGTTCCATCTTTGTTTGTTAGCGGTAATTGTAATGTGTACGGAACAGCACCAACATTTGATCTAAGTAAATTGCTAATCCAAGATATGATAAAGATTGAGAAGAATGCACATTCTTTTGGAGTTCCAGAAATTGATAACATGATGCAAAAAGCAAAAACAATCGGGTTTAAAGAAAAAATTATCAGAGGAGATGCATCATTTGAGCTACGTTCATCAGGACATGTGATAGGTGGAAGTACAGTTTTAGTAGAATCAAATAATAAAAAATTATTCTATACAGGAGACATTAATTTAAGAGGTTCTAGATTATTACCGCCTGCAGATTTGGATATAGGAGAAATGGACATGGTGATTACAGAAAGCACATATTCCCAACAGAATCAGATGCCTAGAAAAGACTCTGAAAAAGGACTAATTGACTTTGCAAATGAGGTCATGGATAGAAAAGGTACTCTTTTCATTCCATCATTTTCAGTCGAACGTTCACAAGAAGTAGCCAGCGTACTAATCAATGCAGGATTTAAGCACAAAATAATCATGGATGGAATGGCATTAAAGGTAAATGAAGTACTTTTGAAATATCCAGAATATCTAAGAAATCCAGAAATTTTCAAGGATGTCATAGATAAAGTGGTAGCAGTACGAGACCATAATGAAAGAAAGAAAGCACTAAATGAACCCTGTGTAGTCATATCACCTGCAGGAATGTTGGTTGGAGGAAATGCGGTATATTATTTGCAAGAATTATCATTTAATGACAAAAATGGAATTGCACTAGTATCTTACCAAGGAGAAGGAACTCCTGGAAAGAAATTATTAGATACAGGAAAAGTTCAGACACGCGGAAAAGATCTTAACGTCAAAGCAGAAGTAAAACAATTCCAATTTTCAGGTCATGCAGATAGAGACAGTCTATTTGAAATGATTAAAAATCTAAAAGGAAATCCAAAAATTATGACGGTTCATGGAGACGATACATCATGTACACGATTTGCCGAAGAGATACATGAGAAATTTGGATTTGAAGCACATGCGGCTAAATTAGATCAAAAAATAACTATCTAAATTGAAAGATAATTTTGAAGTAAATATCGATGATACCATAAACAGTGGTCAAGTTTTCTTATGGAAAAAATTTAATTCAAAATGGTACGGGATTAACGGAGAAAAAATACTAAATTTAGGTGACAAATTAAACGGGAAATCTAAAGATATTCAAAATTTTTTTAGATTTGATGATGATTTTCAGAAAATTAAAAAGCAATTATCAAAAGATAATGTGGCAAAAAAAGCAATTAACAATTTCCCAGGAATGCGGATTTTGAGACAAGACCCATTTCAATGCTATATTTCATTTATTGTCTCATCAAATTCAAATATCCCAAATATTCAAACCAGACTGCAAAAATTATCTCAAAAATTTGGTGAAAAAAAGATACTACACGGTAAGGAGTTTTTTCTGTTTCCTAAACCAGAAAAACTGGCTAATGCAACAATTGCAAATATTGCAAAATGTGGATTAGGATATAGAACGAAGTATGTCAAAAAAGCGGCAATTGCAGTTAATGAAGGAATGATAGATTTTTCATCTCTTAAAAAATTAGATTATTTAGAAGCAAGAAATGAACTCTGTCAAGTTTTTGGGATAGGTAAAAAGGTCGCAGATTGTATATTGTTGTTTTCACTTGACAAATTAGAAGCCGTTCCGTTAGATAGATGGGTATTACGTATATTACAAAAATACTATTCAAAAGAATTTCAAGTTACAACCAAAACAATTACAGATAAAACATATGATAATCTACATGATAAGATAGTTGAGCATTTTGGAAAATATGCAGGATATGCACAACAATTTTTGTTCAAAAATGAAAGAGAGAATTTTGAGAAGAAATGGTTAGGATAACGATTAATATTGCAATCTGTCGGCAAGTTTTTGTGCGGGTAGCTCAGCATGGATAGAGTGTCGGACTTCTAATCCGATGGTCGAGGGATCGAAGCCCTCCCCGCGCGCTCTAAAGTTTTTATTTTCAATAAATTCTCAGACAATCATTGAAAGAAATTGAAATAAAATTAGACAATATGGAAATCAAACCACATCAAGAAATTATTGGGCATATTACAGTAAATTATTCAGGACTATATGACGGGATTGTCATAAACACCCAGATTCTTGGTTCAAATGAATTAGTTGTATGGAGAGAGTATAATGGAAAAAAGATTTCACAAAATGTTTCAAGATTATTTGTTAACAAAAATGTAATTCCAGATAACAAAGTAGATTTTATCGCTACAATTGAGTTTGAGCCAACTGAACAACATGATGTTAAATTTCGTGCATCAATAATTCAACAACATAAAGAAGTAGAAAATGCTCAACTCTTTGCTAATTATTCAGCCTAGAATCTTGACTTTGTGATTTCAATAGTACCTGTCATCCAAGGATGTGGGTGACAATGGTATGTGATTACTTTAGCTCCATTTGGAGGAGCTTTTGTGAATAAAAATTCGTATTCTTCACCAGGCATTAAAACACCAATTGAACCAAACTCACCACTATAAGGATCAGTAATCTCATCAAGGTCATAACTATCAGGAGTAACAGTATGAGGAATTTCATCTTGATTTACCCACCTCACTTTATTATCAATTGTAAGCTGAACTTGAATTGTTTTTGGCATATAGTTGTCTTTTTGCTCAGGAGTTGCTGAACCCATGATAATATTTACAACTGTTTCACCGTCAGGATTTAGAATGTGTTCATCTACGAAAACTTTCTGATTTTCTTCAGGTAACCAATACATGCTATACCAACTAATGGTTACGCTCATTGCAACAATCATTACTAAAATTCCTATTCCGTAAGCATGACTAGATTTAGTTTCTGTTGCACTCAATAGCTAGCTTGATTTCTAGAAGTCTTATAAAGCTTAGTCAGTTTTTATGGTTTCTTGAGATCTGACATACCAATATCTGTGTCTCTTTTTAAATCCAAGTCAGCATTGTTTGCCTTTATCTCAGGAGTCTCAGGTGCAAGAGTGCCCTCGGGGTTTTCAGTAGTTTTAATTTTTTCTTCAATTTTTCCAATTAACTCATCCTTTGCCTCAACGTTTGTGGCACTACCACTAGATGAAGATTCATCACCATCAGATAATTCTTTGTGAGTTCCAATCATGGATTTAGTTGCCCTAATTTTTGCACTTGGTGGAGGTGGAGCGGTTTTTGCCTGACCCATAGCATATCTATAAACATGGAACATTCCAGCAAATACTACCAATATCAATCCCGCAAAGAATAGCGACATGTTATTCATTCCACTAAGTGCGGCATTGTATGCTGCCAAGTTTAAGAACACCTGGAATGCGATTAATGCAACAATTATCCAGTTAATCCATTTTTCAGAGAATTCAATATGTGCTACCTTCTTTGGCCCCTTGTCTTTTGCTAGTTTTGCCTTTCTTTCAGCTTCTTTAGCAAGATGGATCATCATATAGCTAAATCCAATTCCTAATGGAATTAGCAATATCATTACCACATAGAGATTGATAGGATCAATTACGAGTCTCTCTACTAATGGGAGTGTAGAGTCAATTGGGATATAGAATCCCCAGTATGTTGTAACCAATATTTGAGCAAGTCCGACTATACCAAATGCTGTAACCCAAGGTCTATCTTTCCATGAGAATTTTTTATATCTATCAAGGAATGGGACAAGCGCAATAGCCGCTATGAAAAGTCCAGGCCACAATACACCGGTGACAAATTTATCATATTGCGTCCGCAGGAATGCGTAAAGTCCGGTGAGATACCATTCGGGAACTGTGATACCTGGCGGCACAGTAGGTTGGAACTTGAATCCCAAGTCAACAGGGAATACACCACCGGTGATTAAGATTGCACCTCCGATTGCCATAACCATAGGAACATCAAATACTAAGAATCTTGGGAAGTGAACTGCCATTAAACCAAGCATAACTATTGGTAATACGAATACATGTTGCGTGTAGAACCGCAGAACAAAGTCATGGAATCCACTTCCAAACGCTGCATCTCGAATCGTCGGCCCAGCTATGGGTATGGAATTTGTCAGCGACGCCGCAATACTGATTGCTAATTCTGCACGTTCACTAAATATAATATCGTAACCTGTGAATGCTTCAAGAATTGTTACAGTTCCTAGTATAACACCTGTAACCCATAAAATTTCATTTCTAATTTTGTAACGTCCACTAAAGTATTGGTAATACATATGAAGTAACGCAAGCATTACCATAGCATTTGAACCGTGATAGTGTATGTTACGTATGTGGAATCCAAATGGAACTTCATTGTTGATAAACTCTACACTGTCCCACGCTCTATCAAGAATCGGTTCATAATAGAACATCAACAACGCACCAGATACACCAAGAATTATGAAAGTGATGAACGTAAGCATTCCTAAAAATCCAAATGGACTTACAAATCTTGCAGGGAATGAAAACTTTATTGCAGTAAAAATGGTTCTATCAAGACCGTCCCAAATCCAATAGATAAAGGCAAGAGTGCCGTTGCGTCTATTTAGCGAAACGGCCATATCCTACTACTCCATTTTTAGTTGGTCCCCATGTGGGTGGTGTGACAAATAGATTACCATCAGCATCTGCTTCAAAATTTAATTCTGGCAATGTGTCAGATGGTGGTGCTTGTAATGATGCAGGTCCTGCAAATGCAGTACCAGTAACTGGATCATACATACTTCCATGACAAGGACATTCACCGCGCATACGTCCTTCTTGTGGCCAGTATTTCCATACACACCACAGATGTAGACAAATCATACTATAAGCTCTAAATGAAGAAACATCATTTTTGTCTCCTCCAAATTTTTCTGGTAATCTGATGAATTGCCATTTACGAAATGCTTCTTCATCAAGTACAGCATCACCTGTTTCTGGATAAGTGATAACTTCTGCATGATTAATAGGAAAAGTGAAAGTGTTTGCTTGAGAACCATCAGGTAAAATAACAGGTACTTTTTCAGCGGAAGCAGATGATGGATTTGGTAGAAAAGTTCCCCATGGCACAAATGGTGCAAAGGCAAGACCGGTACCAGTAGCACCCATTAATTTAAGAAAATCACGTCTAGAGAGAACTTTTTTTTCAGATGTTGCCGACAACTTAAGTTCAAATCTTGACAGATTGGTTATAAACCTTATTTCAATTTTTTTGAGGAGTTTTTGATTTTTGTTTTAAAACAACTAAAACAGAAACGATCGCAATAGCAATTATTGAAATAATAATTATCAGTAGATAATTTCCATCACTTTCTGTGATTTGAGGTGAAATGGTCGAAGTTGAAGATTTTGGTGGATCAATAACTGAGTGATCAATTTCAAACATTATTTTTGATAATACATTATTTTTGGCCTTATCTTGTATAGATATCTCAATTGAGTATTCTCCTTCTTCTAAATCACTAACATCAAATGAGTATGATTTTTGATCAACTATACGTTCACCGTTAGGTAAAAGAAATGAAAGATAATCAGATGTTGGCAAATTCTGATCAGAAATAGATACTTGAATATCCAAACGTTTTGAAACTATAGTATTATTTTTAGATTGTAATTCAAGAGTTGGAGATTTTGAATCTAGGACAAAATTAAATGTTTTTGAATTTGTCAAACCAAATTTGTCAACTGCATTTATTGTCAGAGAATGTTTACCATCATCTAAAATACTAATATCAAAACCAGTATTATTTAATTGGATTATATTTCCATCTAATGTGTAAGTTATACTAGCAAGATTATCTTCAATAATTTCTGGCAAAATTATGTAATTAGATTTTAGAAAATCATCTAGCTCAAGAATTATTTCAGGTGGAATATCATCTGAAGTTAGTGTTGAAAATTTTGCAACAAGTGTAACTGGTTCTGTTATATTTTTTCCTTCAAATAAAGTTGAATGAATTAGTAATGAATGTGTTCCAGTTTGATTAATTGGAGCAAAGATCAATGTTGAAGTATTATCTTTATTTTTTACAGGGAAAAATCCACCACCTTGACTAAATGGAGAACTACCAAGCCAATCTAATGATGCCCAATTCATAAAATGACCAAATACGCCAGTTGGCATATTTGTAGAAATAATTTTACCTTGAGGATCTAGTACAAATGCAGAAAAATTTGTATTTTCATTTTTCCATGAAAGTTCTATAGATGCATTATTAATTGTACTATCTTGTACATCAAGATAATACTGTCTCCAATCACCAGCCATGTAACGATTAGTCATATCAAAAGCACCTTTCACATATTCATTATTAAAATTTACATCATTATTTTTTCCAATAAAAGTAAATGGAATATCTTTCTGGATTTTTTCTACAATAACATATGAAACAGGAACGTTTACCGTGTGATGTTCACCTTCAAATTTTATGAATCCATCATAGATACCAGTTTTTTGATCTTTTTGAGTTTGGATATTTACATTAACATCTATTGTTTGATTTGGTGGAATTGAAATAATTTCTTTATCTAATGTTACATCAGTCCAAGTATCTTTTTTGAAATAACTTGCAGATAACGTGTAATCAAATGCTGTAGAGTTTTCTTTAATTGAACCTCCCCAGAACGAATATCTTTCAGGAACAGGGTATACTCCAACAATTGGTTGATTTTCAAAGTGCTCTGTTGGTTTTGAAACACGTAATTCTTGTACAGTTCCCCAAGAACCACCTCTGTTTACTAAAGATAATTCATCACTAGATATTTCAGAATCATCATCTTTGTCTTTCCAATCATATAGATACAAAGATGAAATTTTCAGATCATCTGCATATATCGGATTTGTTTGATTCATGAAGTGATCAAAAGAAAAATTAGCGTTCAATACCAATAATGAAGAATCATCAGGCATGGTTTTAGAAGAGTTTACGTGTATAATTTCAGAGCCAGTAAGGTTAGCTAATGGAATGTAATTTGGGCGATATGTTTTAGATTTGTTATGATATGAATCCTGCAGATGTGGTTCTGTTGTTCCATCATAGATGAATTTTTCAATTAGTTTTAGATTTTCAGGAACTACATTTACAGTAAGTGTACTATTTGTTGGATTTTCAATTTTGAATGAAGTATAGGTAGTATCTCCGGGATTTAATCTTCCACCAAACCAGCTGGTTTGAGGAATATTTTCTAATGAGATATTAGGAGATTCCATTCCTATTGAAGTGTAATTTAGATTTTTTAACGGTAATTCAAGAATTTGATTAAGATTTTTTGAAGATTCCATATTGTAGACTTTGAAAACACCTCCTTCACCATTAACTAAACGAATTGCATCAAGGGAATTTACCATTCCAGTACCTTGAGTAAATACATCATTTTGCATATCATTTGCAGTAGACATTAGAATATTTTTGATATCAGATGGAACATATGTGTCTGATTTTTCATTAAGACCTTGTATAACTAATGCAGCAGTACCAGATACAATAGGTGCAGACATACTAGTTCCTCCAAACATACCAAATGGATCTTGATCATAATCTTGTGATGGTTTTGTAACAGATGCAGGGGTAAAGCTATAAGCACCAATGCTCATCAAATCAGGTTTTGGATCACCAATTAAAGTTGGACCTCTACTTGAAAAATCAACTACATGATCTGAATGTTTTGTCGAGTTTCCAAATCTAGGTTCATCTTTGAAAGGTCCATATCCTACAAAAATATTATTTGTTGTTGCACCTACACTAATTCCGGTAGGAGATGCATTTGGCAATCCAATAGTGCCATAACCATGACCAGAATTTCCTGCACTAGATACCATTAACACGCCAGGATAATCTTCGGAAAATGAATTAGGTAAACTCAAAGTAGTCATTACTAAAGATAATAAATCATATCCAGGTGCATATTCAAAATTTGGAAATGTTGATACCCCCCAACTATTTGATATTATATCAGCACGAGTGTTTCCAGAAAATTTCCATTCTACATCATGATTATCAAATCCTGAAGACCAAAGCCATGCATATAAAATATCTCCAAACCATAATGCCTTTACAGGTATTATTTTTGCATCTGGAGCAATACCTCTAATATTGAATTTTTTTGTATCATTGTAAATATCATATTCACCAACACCTTTTGAAATTATTGTACCTGCACTTCCAGTTCCATGACCTGAAATATCAGTCATAACACCAAAAAACTCACCATTCCGATTTATTGGGGGGAGTAAAGTTCCATTAATAGCGCCAAAAGTTTCATCAACATCTGATTTATTTTCAATTACACCATAGATATCTAAAATTTGAGCACCAAGTGTCCCTACACTATAATCAAATTCACCATCATCATTATAATCATAAATTAGAAATTCATTTCCATCACCTATTACATGATGAGTGTCATCGGTGAAGTCAAAATCAAAATCAATTTTTTTATCTGTAGAATTTTTTGTAAAGTCCTGCCAAGATGTAGACATGTCAGGAATTATAGTATCATAATATCCAGATTTTTTTGAATCAACAACTAAAACAGGTACAACTTGTGGCTGACTCGGAGAACCCTGATACATTACACCTAAATGGTAAATACCACTTTTTGATTTGATGAAATCATGTTTGTCTTTTCCAATTTTCATATCGTCATTTAATGTTCCATTTAGAAGTGGAGATGAACCAAACATAGGAAACATAGAATTATACACCAACAAACTAGTTCCGTCACCACTTTGTTCAACATTCAAAAATACACCGCCATCTCTAGCTTTTACATATATATCGGAAGTCGTATTGTGGAAAGAAGATTTTGTAAAGTTTTTGATTGTTCCATACTGATCAATGTTTGCCGCAAAAGTTGCATTTGTTAATATCAAACCTTGTCCATCAGGATCTAACATTATAGGAAAATTATCATTATCACGCGCTAGTGCATGTTGCATATCAGGATTTGAAAAATCAACACCAGTGTCAATTATAGCAATTGTGACACCATTTCCTGTTACATTGTAAAGTTCATGTACACGCTCAGAATTTGCGATGTTTCCAATTGTAGATATCTTACTAACATTGTTCTTTGAAATGTATTTTGAATGAAAATCTAACTGAAAATCTTCAATCATATGAAATCCTTTTGATTGGAAAATAGATACTGTACTTTCGGGGATTGTGATTATTGAGAAAAATCCATTTGACGAGGATATGGAATATGGTGTTTGAATAAAATTACCAATTTCAGATATTGATCCTTTTCCAAATATCAAATAACGTTTTACTTGTTGTTCATTTGAAGATTCATTAAATTGGATTATCTCTGATTGTGATTCATTGAAATGATAATTTGTGTTTTCAATATTATGATTAATCATATCTCCATCAAAATAAGAAAATGACTCAGTGATTAACGGAGGTATTAAAACCAAAAGAACTAGTAAAAATACTAATTTCATCATGATCAAAAAAGATGTGTTATGAATAATTATAGCTTATCTTCTTCTAGCAATAATTACAATTTGTAATGCCAAAATTATTGCAATTGATGCAACTACAGGGAAGAGTAATGCATTAAGTTGAGATGAACCTTCCTCAATATTTCCAACAGAATTAGAAATTAGTACTACACTTTCATCTAAATTTGAACTTGCATCAGATAATGATGATCCAAAAGTCGAGGTTTCTTGTTTTAAATTTGCTAGTTCAGTTTTTGTTTCATCTAAAATTTGGTTTAATTCTAAAATTTGTGTAGAAATTCCACGAATATCTTGAGTTAAAACATTAGTTGCACCAGACCCATGAGAAATGTTTCCTTCGTCAAAAGTCACCATATGAAAAACGTATATGCCTTCTAATGCAGGAAGATAATCTACATAATACAATCCTTGATGCAATGTTTTCAAATCATCTTCTAAATTTTCGACTTGGCCATTAGGCAAATGTACATGAGATGTACCAAGTATTTGATTTGGATCATCACCAATTAAAAGACCGTCACTTGATGTTTGAACAAATACACGAAAATCTCTACTTACTGCAGCAGTTTCAGGAGCAAAAACTATTGTACTAACATTTCTTTCAATTGGAACTTGAACAAACTCAGATGTTGGTAAAAATTTTACTTCAATACGTTTTGATATTCCTCCTTGTTGATTAGAGATAATCTCTAGAATGTATGTCCCATATGGAAGATTAGTCGTAGGTTGATCCCATTCCATTAAAAAGTGGTGAAAAGATCCATCTTCTCCGGTCATCAATTGTTCAAATTCAGCGATTGTGTCATCAGGAGTAAATAATCTAAGAATTATGGGTTCTTTTGGCATAGCCTGACCATATACAAATATTGGTTCGCCAGGAGCAAATACCAGTTGATTGGTATAGATATCAAGGGTTCCCTCTAATCTTTCTTGAAATACTTCAGCATTTGCAAGTGTCATAGGAGTAAATGAAATAAGTAGAATTGAGAAGAATATTACCTTGTATTTCAACAATTAGTTT
>JAOLYM010000012.1 GCA_028343435.1 Candidatus Nitrosopelagicus sp. | reverse complement strand
ACATTTTTTCTACTTTTTATTAAAAATCTTTGTTTTTTGAACTTATTTATTGTAATAATTATCTACATAGTCTATGTAATCTATGTAATATACTAAAAAATCTACAGAATAATGTAATTATTACAAACTTTTAGAATGAAATTTCTAATTATGACTATGCAGTAACAGATTTTGTGCCTAGAAGACTCTTGTAAAGAGTGATTGCCTCTTCTTCATTATCAGGACCAACGACTACTGCGGAACCTTTCTTCATAAAATTGACCGAAAGATCGTTTGTTCGCATAGATAATCCTAAGTCCCCCTGATTCTCAACTGTGAATCCTTTTTCTTTTGCCACAGTAGTTACGTCTTCCACATTCAAGTTCACTTCATATGTAGGAGTGATTGAAAATGTACGTTTCCCCATATTGCGTCCACATAATTCTTCTAAGATTAATTCTTGTTTTGGAATTTCAATTTTTTTACCAGAACCACAAACAGAACACGCATCTTGTTTGAAAGTTCTAACAGATGAAAATTCTAAATTTTCTAAATCAATTGATAAAAATTTTTCTGAAGATTTTGGTTTTTTTCCAATTAAAACATCTACAGCTTCATAAACTTCAATTCCACCAACAATAGAAAGTATTGGAGGATGTACACCTTGAATACTACAAGTTGGCATTGCATCTTCATCTAATGCAGGAAACATACAATGATAGCATGCAGTTTCTTTTGGTAAAACTGTAAAAACTTGTCCGGTAACACCAACTGCAGCACCAGTTACAAATGGAATATTTTTTTCTACACATGCTTTGTTTAATGCATAACGTGCATTAACACTATCAAGTGCATCAATTACAACATCACATCCATCAATAACATCAGCTGCATTATAATCATTAATTGAAATAGGTAATGCCTCAATTTCAACATCCGGATTTAATTTTTTTAATTTTTTTTGTGCAACTTCTACTTTAACTTGACCAACATCATCTTCATCAAACATTGTTTGTCTATGTAAGTTTGACAATTCAATTACATCTCTATCAACAATTCTCAATTTACCAATACCCATTGTTGCAAGTCTAGTTGTAATTGGATTTCCTAAACCTCCAACGCCAACAACACAAACTTTAGAATTTTTTAATTTTAATTGTCCATCATAACCAATTTGTTCTAACATAACCTGACGTGAAAATCTATCTAATTCTTTTTCAGATAAATCCGAACCACCTGCAACTGCAGGTAAAATGTATACTTCATCATTTTCGTTTAATGGAGTTTCAAGTCCAGAATCAAATGCTGCATTTTTTCCATTGATGTAAATGTTAATTAGAGAACGTGGAGAACCGTCTGCTTCTAGAACTTTTCTCTTAAAGTCATCACCCATGATTTCAGAGATTTTTTCAAAAGATTCCTTGAGAGTGGATGCCTCGAGTTCTGTTTTCTTTTCGCCACCGCCTGCGTTTAATACAGATGGAATTGTAAAGGTAATTTTGGTCATTATGCAATCATCCTATCGCTGCTGAGATTTTTGCAACATCAGCTTGCATTACTTGTGGCTTTTTTAATACAGTCATAATTGATTCAGTGGCTTTCAGACCATTACCAGTTACATAACAAACAGTAGGTTCATCTTTGTCAATTTTTCCTTCTTCAACCATTTTTTTCAAAACAGAGACAGAGACACCACCTGCAGGTTCAGTAAAAATTCCTTCTGTTTTTGCTAAAAGTAAAATTGCATCTAAAATTTCTTTATCGTTTGTTTGTTTTGCAATTCCATTGTATTGTTTTAATCGTTTTAGAACATAACGACCATCACCAGGATCGCCAATAGCTAAACTTTTTGCAACAGTATCGGGGTGTTCAACAGCAGTTACTTTGTCAGTATTTTTATCAAATGCATCAACTATTGGAGCGCATCCCTGGGGTTGTGCACAATGCATATGCATTGAAGAAAGATCATCAAGTAATGAAACAGATTGCAATTCTTCAAATCCTTTACATATTGCATTTAACATAGCACCACTTCCTGTAGGAACTATAAGATGATTTGGAACATTCCAATCTAGTTGTTCTGCAACTTCATAAGCTAAAGTTTTAGATCCCTCAACATAGTAAGAACGCATATTGATATTTACCACACCGACACCCTTTCTATCACCAATTTGTGCTGCAATTCTATTTGCTTCATCATATGTACCATCAACAGAAATGTATTCAGCCCCATAGGACAGCGCTTGAGCAATTTTTGCAGTTTCTATATCGCTTGGTGCAAATATGTAACACGGCATGTTTGCTTTTGCAGCGTGTGCAGCAGTCGCTGATGCTAAATTACCAGTGGATGCACATCCAACAGACTCTAAACCAAATTCTTTAGCTTTAGAAATTGCAACACCAGCTGGTCTATCTTTAAATGAAAATGTGGGATTTACAGAATCATTTTTTATGTATAAATTATTTAACCCTAATTCTTTTCCAAGTTTTTCAGCCTTTACTAGTGGAGTCATTCCTGCTTCAATACTTACAATATTATTTTTATCAACAATTGGTAACAATTCAAAATAACGCCAGTATGTTTGCTCCCTATCCTTAAACGTATTTTTATTCACAGATGGAAAATCATACTTTACATCTAATGGACCAAAGCACTCATCACAAATATACTTGAAAGTAGGTTCATACTCTTTTTTACATTCTCTACATTCAAGATGATTTTTAGCCATATTCAGATCAGATTATAATTGATTCATAAAATATCCTAATATTAGATTAAGTATTACTTAATTTTATTGTCTAGAATTAGAATGATAATTCATAATAAATTTTCGATTTAGGCCAAAAGAAAGAAAAAAAGTGTATTTTCTTTGAAAATAAAATATAATTTATCCAAAAATGAGAAAAAATGGTAAGATTTTAGATAAGAAAGTTTTATAGAATTAAAAAATTGGTGAAATTTATGAATAGAAATGTGGGAATTGCAACAGGAATAGGAATTGCAGTAATCATAGGAGTCATAATTTTTCAAGTTAATGAAACTACATGGAAACAAGCTTCAGTTGAAGAATATTATGAAAAAGGTGGAAGAGTAGCAGGAGTTGTTTATCCAGATAATCCACAGATTTTAGGTCCATTACAGATTAACAAAGACAAATATCTATTAGGAGAAAATGTTTATGTGATTTTAACAAATCTCCGACCACAAGATACGGGATCGGTTTTATTCTTAACTCCTCAAAATCAGGTTTATGATGAATGGGGATTTAATGGAAGTGAAAGAGAATCACAGAAAAAATATTTCAAACCACAATTATTAAAATCAAAAAATCTTTGTGATAAAGAGAAATTGGTGGGACAGTGGACAGTCATGTTCAAAGGTTATGATATGGCTACAATCAATTTTGAAATGCTTCCAGATATCTTACCTAAACAAGAAAGCCATTTTGAAGGATGTTCTATAGCATATGTACTTGATCCAACTTCTAGCGACAGTACCAATTTGGAACCAGATAAAGTCTTACCATGATTAGTATCTAACATCAATATTATTTTCTTTAATCATTTCTTTTACACGATTAACAGAATGAGTTTCATAATGAAAAATAGACGCAGCTAATGCTGCATTAACTTCAGTATTTTTAAAAACATCAATCATATGTTCAGGTTTTCCACATCCACCAGATGCAATAACTGGTATTCCTACTGCATGGACAATTTCATTTGTCAATAATATATCATAACCATCTTTTGTACCATCTCTATCAATACTTGTGAGTAAAATTTCACCTGCTCCCAATTCTTCAATTTTTTTAGCCCAATCAATAACATCTAATCCAGTGCCCTTTTTTCCACCATAAATGAATACTTCAAACCAGAATTGCTTTTCATTTTCTGAGAAAATATTTTTTCCTTTTTCTAAATTATAATTTCTTCGTGAATCAATTGCAACTACCACACATTGTTTACCAAATAATTCCATTAATTCAGTTATGACTTCAGGATTTTTTACAGCACCAGTATTGATTGCAACTTTATCAGCACCATTAAGTAAGATATCTCTAGCATGTTGTAGCGATTTAACCCCACCACCAACTGTAAACGGAATGTCAATTACTTCTGCAATTTTTTTTACTAATGATTTTATGGTTTCACGTTGTTCAGATGAAGCAGTAATATCTAAAAATACTAATTCATCTGCACCTTCATTTGAATATTTTTCAGCCAGTTGTACTGGATCACCAGCGTCTTTTATTGATTCAAAATTTAGTCCTTTAACAACACGTCCATTTGCAACATCCAAACAAGGAATAATTCGTTTAGTTAGAACCAATTTTTTTTGCCTCCTCTATTGAAACTAGCCCTTCATAAAGTGCCTTTCCCAAAATTACTCCAAATGGATTAATTTTATTTACATCACGAATATCTTGTATTTTGGATATTCCACCACTAGAAATTGTGTTGCAGTTTTCTATTTGACATATTTTTCTCAGTGATTCAAGATCAGGTCCTTCTAATGTACCATCCTTTGAAACATTTGTAGTTAAAAATTCGGTGAATCCATAATTAACAAATTCATTTGTTGCATCATACAAATCAATGTCAGTACTTTTTTGCCATCCATGAGTAACAATTTTTCCATCAACATGATCAATAGATATTACAATTCTTTCAGAACCAAATGTTTGAATAAAATGACTTAGAATATTATCCTGTTCACTTTCTTTAAGTTGCATTGCAATAGTACCAATTACTGCACGAGATGCAAAATCTAAAACTTCAGAAATTTTTTCTTCAGTTCTAAGTCCACCAGCAACCTGTAAAGGAATTGATGTATTATCAGATATTTCTTTAATTATTTTAAAATTCTCACCATTACCTAAAGTTGCATTCAAATCAACAATATGTAAAATATCACCCCCAAGTGATTCCCATTTTTTTGCAATCTCTACAGGATTATCACTGTAAATTGTTTTATTTTTAGGATCACCTTTGTACAAACGTACAACTTTACCATCCATCAGATCAATTGAAGGTATAATTTTCATTTACTACACACTCTAAGGAAATTTTTGATCATTAATGATCCAACTTTACCTGATTTTTCAGGATGAAACTGAGTTCCAAAGAATAATTTATCTTCAACAACGGCAGGAACTTTAATTCCATAATCTGCACTAGCCACAATAATATCTTCATTTTCGGGTTTTGCTCTATACGAATGAACAAAATATACCCATGAATCATTATCTACACCTTCCAAAATTTTACTATCTTTTGTAATCTCCAAACTATTCCATCCCATATGTGGAATTTTCATATCATTTGGAAGTAATACAACTTCACCATTCATTACATCAAGACCTTTTTCTTTACCCTCTTGACTTTGTTGGAAAAACATTTCCATACCCAGACATATTCCAAGAACCGGAATTTTTTCTTTTACAAAATCATGAAATCCTAATGCTGAATAATCTCTAATACTTCTAATTGCTGGATCAAAATTTCCTACACCAGGTAATAATAAGCCATCATATTTCTTTGATTGATCAAAACTAGTGATGATATCAACATTAGCATTATTTTTTTCAAGTGCAGTCTTTAGACTAAAGATATTTCCTGCTCCGTAATCAAATATTGCTACATCTACCATTACATTGCGCCTTTAGTACTTGGTATGCCTTTTTGTTTAGAATCATTAGATACTGCATTACGTATTGCTACTGCCATTGATTTTATAGCAGCTTCAACTTTATGGTGATCATTATCTCCATACTTTACAGTAACGTGAATACAACAATTCAGATTTTGTGCCAAAGAGAAGAAAAAGTGTTCTAAATCTTCTTTTGAGATACCCTCAATCTTTGTTCTTTTCGTTAAGAGAGTGATTTTGTGATACTGTCTTTTGACTAAATCAAGTGATGTTTCAGCTAGAGCTTCATCCATGGGTACAGATGAAAAACTGAATCTTGTAATTCCACTTCTATTTCCTAATGCTTTATCAATTGCACTTCCAATTGTTATTCCTGTATCCTCAATCAAGTGATGTTCAATTCCATCTTTTGATTTTGCATTAACAGTCAAATCCATCATAGAGTGTTTACCAAAAGAGCCAATCAAGTGATCTAGAAATTTTATCCCGGTATTGATAGTGGTTTTTCCAGTTCCATCCAAATTAATGGTAACTGAAACATTGGTCTCTTTGGTTTCTCGTTTGATACTAGTTTTTCTAGGTTTCATGATATACTTGTTTGATTTCTACTATACCAGATTTAATGCCTTCGGAAGTTCCTGTATCGATTCAAGAATAAATGATGCTTTATTTTTTTGAAATAATTCATATTTTAATTCTGGCTCATCACTGGAACCATAAATTCCACAAAATGATACATCATAACCATGTTCCTTACATTTCTCAACCATCATTAGATCCTCCATTGAATCACCGATGTATAATGAACATTTAGAATTAATCCCAGAGATCGATTCTATTAGAGATTTTGGATTTGGTTTTGCTAGATTTAATGGACGATCCTCTAGGAATATAGAATTTTTCATATCAAAATTATCTAGAAAATTTTTTAGTGAATATGAAAATGCAAAATTTCCCCTACCAGTAACAGTTGATATTTTATTTCCAAATCTAGTTTTTAATTTTGACATGAGATTATCATCTAGAACAATATTATCTAAATCAATCAATGGTTTTTCTGAAAATTGGGATTTTTCATTAAAGATTTCTTCATATAATATAGGGCCATAGAATAATTGATTAAAAATTCTGTGTATGTAACTTACTTTTCGAGAATTCTCATAATCTAATTTTAATTTAATTTCTTTCAAATCTATATTTTGATTAATAAAATAATTATCAATGGAATTTATTCCAGATTCATTAGCATTGTTAATTACATCAATGATTAATTTTTCAAATTTTAAATTTAATTTTTTAGATGCAACCAATGTCATAACGACAGCATATGCCACTGCAACTTCATCATTAAAACCTCCAGCAGCCTTTAAACCATATAATATTTTTGAATTTACAACATCAGAAATCTTTTCATTGAAAAGTTCATTCATTATTGCAGAAATAGTTTTGTTAATAGCATGATCATATGAATTTCTAATATCCACTAGAACACCATCACAATCAAAAATTATTGAATCAAATTTTTGAATTTTCTGAATCATATCATCAGAAATGTAAATTTCTTTGGTCATTCTAAAAGATCACGTATTGCTAGTAAAAATTTAGAGTTCATATCAGGAGTTCCAATTGTTACACGCAGACATCCTTTGTGTGATGCCAATTTTCCAAGTTTTCTAATAGAAATTCCTTGTTCGATTAGTGCATTATACACTCGAGTATCAGCACCTTTAGCATCAAATAATACAAAATTTGCATTAGAATCAAAGACATCAAAAGCATCATATTTTTTTAGATTTTGTATGATTCTAGCTCTTTGTTTTTTTATAACTTCAAAAATTGAAATAATTTGTTTTGATTTTTCTATTGCTAAAATCCCACATTCAATAGCGAGTGTATTTAGGGGATATGGATATTGTATGACATTTGAAAAAATTTCAGTTAATTTTTTGTCTGCAATCATGTATCCAATCCTTAATCCAGCCAATCCAAAAGCCTTGGATAGTGTTTTTACTAAAATTATGTTAGGGTATTTTTTTACTAAGCTAAGAACAGATGAGTTTGAGAATTCGCCATATGCCTCATCAATTATGATAGGTCCTGAGAAAGATTTGATCAATTTTTCCAAGTCTTTATTAGAAAATTGGAAGCCAGTGGGATTATTTGGTGAATCAAGATAAATCATATCTACAAATTTTGCTTTTTTTATGAAATCCTCAATACATAAATCCATATTTTTTGAAAATGGAATTTTGACTTGTTTTATTGAATAAAGTTTGCATCTTTCTTCAAAAAATCCAAATGTAGGATCAGATGTTAGAACTTTAGTTGACTTTGTACAGAAGTTTGCTAAGATTAAATCAAGAATTTGATCAGAACCATTTCCAACTGAAATCATATTTTTTGGTATTTTGAAATATTTTGCAAGTGAATTAATAAAATTCTCAACCCCACCAAGTGGATATGTTCGAATGTCAGTTCGTTTTTGAGCTTCACGAATTAATTCTGTTTGAAATTCTTTTTTGATTGCAAGGTTTTCATTTGAATCTAGCTTTAATACATCATCAACTTTAGCTGGTTTTTGATATCCAGAAAGTTTCCCTAATTCATTTAATCTCTTTTCAAATTTTTTATTCATTTTAGTCTCCTTTCTACAGCTTTGTAGTGATTTGGTAATCCTTCTGCATCAGTAAGTATTTTTAAGTTATCAGAAATTTCACTAAGATCTGATTTTTTTGTTTCAACCACAGTTTGTAATTTTAGAAAATCCAATACAGATAATCCACCTCTAGTTCTACCAAATCCATTAGTAGGAAGTATATGATTTGTACCTAGGAGGTAATCACTAGCAGATGATGGAGTGTTATTTCCAATTAAAACTAGACCAGGACCAGTAATCTTTTTGGATAATACTTTTGCACCTTTCACCATTAATTCCATGTGTTCAGGTGCAATTTTATTTGCTAATTCAATTACATCATTTTGGTTTTTACAAATTGCAATGAATCCATTTTTAGAGATACTTTGTTTAACAATAGAACTTCTTTCTATATTTGGAATTAATTTTTCAAGTGATTTTTGAATTTGTGTTGCCTTTGATTTCGATGTTGTAATAACAAAACACATTGTATCATTGCTGTGTTCTGCTTGTGATACAAGATCATATGCTACCAATTCAGGATCAGCACTTGAATCTACTATAATTCCAAGTTCAGTTGGTCCTGCAATCATATCAATGGAAGTTTCTTCACTTACAATTGCCTTAGCAATACTAACAAATTTTCCTCCAGGTCCAACAATTTTATCAACTTTTTGTATTGATTTTGTTCCATATGCTAATGCAGCAATTGCTTGTGCCCCACCTGCTTTGTAGATTTCTGCACCAGCATATTCTGCAACAGTAATTGTCATTGGATCTATATTTCCATTAGAATCAGGAGGTGAAACAACTACAATTCTCTTAACTCCAGCTTCTGCAGCAGTAATTACAGACATAATCGCGGAACTTGGATACCTAGCTTGACCGCCAGGGATGTAACACCCCACGCTTGGAATAGGTACAAATGAAACATTTGGAATTTTCTTGACTGATTGAATCAAACTTTTGTTTAGAATTCTTTGTGTTTTTGATAGTCGTAATGCAGATAATTTCAGTGAATCAAATTCAGCCTTGGTAATCATTGCATTTTTTGAATCTTGTTTACTGATACGTAGTTGTTTTGTTTTTTTGCCATTGAATTTTTGCTCATATTTTTTGACAGCAGAATCACCATTTCTTCTAACATCATCTAAGATTGATTGTACAATTTTTCTATCTTTTTTGGAGGTTTTTTGACGTCTGGATTCTACAAAACTATCAACATTACTAACCTGTAATATCTTGATCAATTCTCTTCGTCACGCTTTATCTCCTCTAACTGAAGAATTTGTCGTGGTTCATGTACAACTATTCCTTGAGCAATCTTTCGAAGTTTTGGTATTAGTTTGTGGAAATCAGTTTTTAAGATTACAGTGTTTACACCTACCCAACCTTTCTCACTTAATGGGCTAACAGTTGGTTTCTTTAATGAAGGAAGTTCCTTGAGAAGTTTTTTCAAATTATTTTCTTTGATATTAAGATACAAGTGTAAGTATTTTTTTCCTTGTACTGCACCACTCATTAAAGTTACAATATCAAATATTTTTTCACGTTTGTTCTTATCCTTTAGAGATTTTTTATTTGCAATCAAATGTGCGCTAGATTTCATTACAGTATCTATAATTTTTAGACCATTTTGTTTCAAAGTGGTTCCAGTTTCAGTAACATCCATTATTGCATCTACATCTTCAGGAGGTTTTGCTTCTGTTGCACCAAATGATAAGTGAATTTGAACATTTTTGTTAGTTCCAACTCTCATCCATGGTGTAATTATCATTGGATCCGTATTTCCAAATGCTTTTTTATATGATTTAGAGCTCTTGATGAATTTTGAGGCATTTGTTAGATATTCAGAAGATAAACGGAGAATTTTTTTCTTTTTTGCATATTCTGCAATCATTTGATCAAAATTTTTGAACTTTAATGTGTCTGGAATTGCAATTACTAATTTTATTTTTCCATATTCAAGATCAAGTAATGGTTCAACATCGGATTTTGTTTCATTAATCCAATCTTTGCCAGTAATGCCAACATCGTATAATCCATCAGCAACTAGATTAGGTATTTCTTGAGGTCTAAGCATTTTTACCATAATTTCAGGATCATCTAGAAAAACACGGTATGTTCTACTCTTTCTACTAACTTTAGTCCATGAATTTTCAAGAAGCTTGAATGTAGCTTCTTCCAGACTGCCTTTGGGGATTGCAAATTTTACTTTGGACATTTCTATACGAACTACTATACGTAATATAATGGATGGTTAAAACACGTAGAAAATTTTCTTTGGGTATTTTGTTAGGAATTACTTGCCTGTTTTCGAGCGTGTAATTTCATGTGTCCTTTCTGAATTCCTTCAGTGACCAATGCACGCATCGCAGCAAAATTTTGTGCTAATCCAGTTGCAGCCATTATACAAGCTAATTCTTGAACATTTTGTAATTTTAAAATTTTAGTGCAAATTTTTGCTATAGGATGATCATTTGTCACACCACCAACGATTCCGACAGATAAGGGAATTTCAAAAATACCTACTAAATTTCCTGAATCATCTTTTTCCCATTTAGTTAATGAACGATATTTTCCAGTGTGCGATGCATATGCATGTGCTGCAGCTTCTATAGCCCTACTATCTTGTCCAGTTGCATTTGCAACAGAAATTGTTCCATTCATTACTCCTTTGTTATGAGTAACTGCTCGATACACATCATTATCAGCAAATTCAAATGCAGAAATCATATCATTAACAACTTGTTCACCACCAACTGAATCTTTATCAAAAATTGCAGAAACGGAAACCATTCGTTTCGTTGAATAATTAGAAAGAATTCTTAATAGTGTTTTTCCACCTGTTAATTTTTCAATTAGTGGTGCAACAATTTCACACATAGTATTAGTAACATTTGCACCCATAGCATCGCCTACATCAATCATTAATTCTACAATTAACATTGATGATGATGAAGTTTTGATTTCTTTACACTTTACTTCTTTTGCACCTTTACCTAATTTTGGTAATGTTTTGCTTGCTGAATTTGCTAATTCAATAATCTGATTTGAATTAGAATCTATAGTAGAAATTGATTCTGGAATATTTACATCTAAAACTTGAATTTGTCCAATACTGATATTTCCATCAACTTTTGCAGTAAAACCACCATGAATTTTTGCAATTTTTGCAGCCTTAGATGCAGCAGCAATTACAGATGGTTCTTCTATTACCATAGGAACAAGATAATCATTATCATTTATTTTGAAATTTGTTGCAATTCCAAGTGGAAGAGAAAATGTACCAATTGCATTTTCAATCATTTTGTTTGCATGTTCAAAATCTATTCCGCCAGTTGAATTTTTGAGATGATTTAATTCATCATCATTCAAATCCGAAAAATTACAAATAATATCCAATTTTTCCTCATGAGATTTTTCAAAGAATTTAGGAATGGATGAGTCGGTCATTTTATTTCAATATCCTCAATAATCTATCATCGTCTGGTGCTGGAAATGCTTTTCCATCCGTATTGGTAGTTATGATGTATACATAACCATCAGGACCCTGTGCTACATCTCTAATTCTACCCACACCACTCAAAATACGTTCTAGATTTACATCGTCATCATTTATTTCAACTTTGAATAGATTTGTTGCTTTTTGTGAAGCAAGAATCATTTTATTATCAATGTCAAGTTTGTCTCCAGAATAAAAGATAATTCCACCAGGTTCTAATCCAGGATCAAAACATTCCAGAGGATTTACAAAATTATCATTATTTGAATAACATTGAACTTCAGGCCAACCATAGTTAGAACCTGCATTTATCAAGTTAATTTCATCATTTTTTGTGGGACCAGATTCAGTGGAATACATTTGTCCATCATTATTCCATGCAAAGCCTGTTGGATTTCTATGTCCAAGTGTAAACACGTATGATTCTTCAAATGGGTTATCAGCAGGTATTGTACCATCATCATTTAATCTAAGAATTTTTCCAGTAAGAGAATCAAGGTTTTGCGACTCATCTGAAAAATCAGACACAGAACCTGTTCCAACATACAATTTTCCATCAGGACCAAATTTGATTACTCCACCATTACTAAATGCTGAACCAGGAATTTGATCAAGTATAGTAATAATTTCAGATGTTTTATTTTCTTCTTCGGTAATTCTAATTATTTTATTCCATAGTTTTTCATTTTCTTCATATGTGTAATATGCATAAAGAAAATGATTATTTATAAAATCAGGATGCGTTGTTATTCCAAGCAATCCACCACCAAAAATTTCAGGTGTTCGTAATGTGATTAATGGAGTATCAAGTAAACCAGATGAAGTAATTATTTTAATTTTCCCAGATTTTTCTGAAACAAATATTCGTTCATCAGCAAATGTAATTGACCATGGTTTTTCAAAATTTGTTGCTACAACTTCTACAGAGTCCGTTGAAACATTTTGAACAATAGGTTCAGGAAGTGGTGGGGGGTTTGAAGGTAATGTGTCGGTCAAAATTACAGCAGAAAATATCAGAGCACCCGCAATACCAACAATTTGGAATTTTCTAAGCATATTAAAAAATTGGTTAGAATCCTTTTATTCATTTCCGAATTTGAAACGCGTATATACCTCATAAGGAATTTTTGTTCAGCGGGGTGGGGAAGTCAGGTCATCCCGTCGGGCTCATAACCCGAAAATCAGTAGTTCAAATCTACTCCCCGCTATTATGATTTTAAAAATTAGTGATCCATGAAGAATTTGGATTAAATTTTTCAGATTTTGGTTTTTGTTTCATACGCTGAACAGGTTTTGTGAGGTGACGGTGTGCAGAAACATCAGGTATGTAGATTTGTTCTTTTACTGAGCGTGTGATAAATTGACGATTTTTATGATCAGATGTTTTTTTACATCGTACACATTGAAAACCTTGATTTTTACCCTTTGATTTCATATGTTTTTTGCAATCATTACAAAATGGATTTATTAATTTAGATTTTTTTTCAAGTTTAATAATTTCAATGAATTCAAGATTTAAAATTCGTGGATGTGTTTTTGTTGCTTTTCTAATACCACCGCCGACTTTGAGGATATCTCCAACAATCAATTCTTTTGCAACATCAGTTATTCGAGTTGGTTTGTAAACTGCACAATTAATTTTTACGTTATCAACAATTATTGAGAAAAATACATGACCACCTTTAGTTACAGTAGGTTTTTTGATAACAATACCTTGTAATGTTCCTGACGTATAAGGTAGGAAATTGTTTACATCAATTTCATTTTTTAAGTGATCACCTGTTCCTTGATTTGATTTAAAAATAAGATATCCTGCAAGTTTTTCCTTTGGTTGAATCATTTTTGATGCAGAAATTAATGTCGTAGAATCTTCCCCACGAACTCCATAAAAAACAGGATCAGGACCATGTGGCATTAATAGAACTTTATTTTTCTTTGAATCAAAACTATTGAATGTGTTTGGATATGTTTTTTCTTGCATTTCCTTAACTTTAGATTTATCCAAAATTCGTTTTTTTCCAAATTGGGACGATTTACGATAAGAAAGTAATTCATATGTTTCATCTTTAAAATTATAACCTAAAACACTAGTAGCACCAACTAATCCTTGTCCATTTCCAAGATAAAAAAAATCAAGATTATGTTTTGAAAGAATTTTTTTGGCCTCGTTTCTATGAATTAATTTCCACATCGCATCTGAACTTAGTTTTGAAAAATCATTAGGAATATTTTCATCTTGACAAAAAACAAGACCAGGATTTGCTCCATTTTTCACATCAGAATATTGTTTAACAAATTTCTTCACTAAATTTTTAATTTTTTTAGGATTAGAAGTAGAAATTTTTATTCCGACAGCCCCATTACCTCTAGTTTTCCAAGGGATGTTAGGATTAAATCTTACCAAATTTGGGAAATCAAGAAAATCTACATTTTCTTTTTTTAATCGATTAATGATTTTGTAAGCTAAAAATGTAGTACACATCCCTTTAGGTGAATCAGTATCATCAATACCGATATGGAGTATTTGTTTAGACATATCTTACCTGTAAAATATAGGAATTTTAGTGATTTGACAAAGAGTTTGGTTTAAATTCAAAATCACACTTTTTAGAACAAATGATAATAATTGATGAAAAGAGAATTTTTGAGATAATATCTCAAAGAAAGCCAGTAACAGTTGCATTAAATGCCCCAGATGGAATGTTACCACAGGTTCAACAAACTGCTACAAATATTACAAAAAAATTTGATATTCCGGCTTTTGTTTTGGCAGATACGACATGGGGAACATGTGATCTTAATTCCAATGGTGCAAAAGTGTTAGGTGCAGAAATTTTGTTCAATATAGGTCACACAAATAAACTTGAAACATTTCCGGGTGAACAAGATAATGTGATGATGATTGACGCATTTGACAACGTACATTTTGATGATGTGATACCAAAAGCAATTGAAATTTTAAAAGGAAAAACAGTTTCATTGATAACGGATAGTCAACATCTTCACCAAGTTGAACCTGTTAAGAAAAAACTAGAAAATGGAAAAGTTATAGTAAAGATAGGGAAAGGGAAAGGACAATTAAATGATGGACAAGTTTTTGGATGTGAATTTTATCCAGCGATGGAAATTAAAGAACAGGTTGATGCTAATTTATTTTTAGGACAAAGTAACTTTCATGCGGCAGGAGTTGCAATATCAACAAAGGTGAAAACCTATATTTTAGATCCTTATTTCAATGAAGTGAGAGATGTTACTAGCTTTGCAGAAAAATTAGAGAAAAAGGCTACACTAAAAATTTTCAAGGCAACAGAAGCAAAAGTTTTTGGAGTAATTGTTGGTCTTAAAGAAGGCCAATTTGCAAAAGTCACAGCTCTAAAATTTAAAAAAGAATTAGAAGAAAGAGGGAAAGAAGTTCAATTGTTAGCATTGACTGACATTACTAGTGATAGACTAAAAAATTTCACAGGAATTGATGCATTTATTCAAGTTGCATGCCCAAGAATTTCAACAGATAATGAGTTTGATAAACCAATGTTATCAACACCACAAGCAAATGCATTATTAAAAATGTTAAAAAATGAGAAATTAGATAATTACTTAGAAATACCACACTGGTTATAATTAATCATGAAAAAAATGCACATATTTGTTATAATGGTGGTTTTATTTGTGCCCATTTTTATTTCACAAGTTTATGCACAGTCACTTTACGTAGATGTAACAGTAGGCGATATGGATAAGATTGGAGAATCAAAATACAAAGCTAGTGGAGTTTCTGTATTAAGAAATTCTGATGGAGAATTAATTAGCGTAGTTAGAGTTGATGCTACAAGATATCTTGATGATCCAATTATTGATATATTTTTAAAATCTGATCCAGATTTTCTAATAAAACAAGGAACAATTAATGGTGAAAGAGTTAGTTTACATGAAGTGAAAGTTGACTATTACAATCCAGAATGTTTAGACAAAATTTTTGAGGTACCAGGATATAATGATGAATGTAATTGGTATCATAGAGCTTTTGTAACAATGCTAGGTATTAATGATGAACAAGGAGAATCTTATACAATATTCCGAGGATTAAATCACGCGTATACAGTAAGATCATTAGATGATGTAACTACCACTTGGCATATTATTAGTCAGGGCTAGTTTTTTTAGAGAAAAGTAAACCAACACCAATTGCCATGAAAATAATAAATGGAATAAAACGATATGGCAAAATAAAATAAAAATCAGTTACAAAAGAAATAAGCGGTCCTGCAAGTATTGAACCTGCAAGAAGTATCATAATTGAATCAGCTTGTTTTAATCCACTACGTGATTTAAAAAATAACATCACAGTTAGGGGCAATATAATCAGTAAAGCAAATGGATCTAATTGCATTGAATTTCCCCATCCAGTAAATCCATCTAAGAAATCATTAAAGTCATATTGAATAATATCATCATAAATTATACTTCTACCATTTTCAAAGATCCAGTATGTTATACCTAAAACAAGCCCATATGATGCAAAAAGAAAAAGTTTAGTTTTTGTCGGAATTGTTGCACGATATATGTAGAAAAAATTCATCCAAAAATATGTTGCAATGAAAGCTTTGGTAAAAATTGACAGAATAAAATTTACAGGAGATGCATGCCACCACCGAGTATTTATTGAATATAAAGAAATCAAGTAGAATAAAACCCAAAAATTTTCATAAACAGCTATGGTATCAAAATCAGTAAATGTTATGCTAGATAATAACACTAACATTGCAATTATTCCTGCCAGTCGTTTTTTTGATATTTGAATGGTGATTAATGCAGTAAATATTACAGTAAATACACTTGCAACAAACGGTAAAAGTTTAATATTTTGAAAAAATTCTTGTGAAAAATCAAGTAGAATCATTCGAACATATCTTGTATTTTGTTCTTTAACATACACACTAAGATGATCAGTTGATGGCCAGATATCCAAAGATGCTTCTAAAACATAAAAATCAGGCCATTGTTCAGTTTCATCAACGAAAAGTTCAGGAAATGATAATCCTATGTAAATAATTAAGATAGACAATCCTAAGATAATTGAAACATTTTTTGAAATTTCAAAATTTAGAATTAAATTAATTATATTACTTAATACAAATGGTAACTTCTTTTTGTAATGTAAGAAACCAAATACCAGTAAAGAAACAGTTGAGAAAAAGATTGGCAATATCCAAGGGCTAGTTTCAAAAGGATTTAGATCTAAAGAAAATTCATATGTTTGTGAAATAATAAGTGCAGGGAAAATAACTGAGATAATACTTATTCCAATAATTCCAATTGAAATTAGAAATGCTACATTAGTGATAGTTTTACTAACTCTAGTTTCACTCATAATGAGCTAGAAATATCCTACTTAATCAATTATGTGTAGCTCTAAAAACAATTAAAAGTAAAATTTTTCGTATACTCATATGAATGAAAATCAGAAGATTCCAGGCGAAAAAATTGCTCAGATTGAAGAATATCTTCCAGGTGATAATACATTTGAAGATGATGAATCTATTAGAGCAACAACAATTGGAGAAATTAATTTAGATTCTTCTGAAAGATTAGCTTCAGTAAATAGTCAGACACAGATAACAGTTCCAAAAATTGGAGATATTATCATAGGAGTCGTTGAAGCAAATTTGCCATCAATGATTGCAATAATGATAAAATATGTTAATGGAAAGAAGGTGGTTGCAGATTTGGAATGTATTTGTGTTACAAGACACATTAGAAAAAAGAATATTGCTTTAGCAAAGGATGTTGTCAAAGTAGAGATAATCAGTCACATTAATGGAACAATACATGCAAGCATTGATTCACAAGAACTAGGTGTATTATTCACAAAATGTAGAAAATGTTTTGGTACTGTTGTAAAAATGCGTGATGCAGTAAAGTGTAAAGATTGTGGATGGATTGATGATAGAAAGCTATCCTTAGATTTTGGTAAAAGTGATTTTATAACTCAAAATTAAGATGAAGAAAGTATCATTTCAAGGTGAATATGGAGCATATAGTGAAAGTGCAGCAAAGAAATTCTTTGAAGAAGAAATTGAAACGGTGCCATGCAATAGTTTTGAAGATGCATTAAAAATAACGGAGAATGGAGGTAGTGATTATTGTATTCTGCCTGTTGAAAATTCTATTGAAGGTACGGTAGGAGAAAGTATTGATACAATTACACACACAAAATTACATGCAATAGGTGAAAAATATTTCAAAGTTGAACATTGCCTTATCAGTATTGGAGAATTGGAAGATATTGAAACAGTTTATTCACATCCACAAGCATTAGGACAATGTAGTAATTTCATTCATAATAAAAAATTGAAAACGGTGCCAACATACGATACAGCAGGAAGTGTAAAAATTGTTAAAGAAATGAACGATATACATTCTGCAGCAATTGCAAGTAATGATGCAGGAAATTTGTATAATATAGCTATTGTGAAACAAGGAATTGAAAATAATGTAAATAATTATACACGATTCTTGATATTTTCAAAAGAAAATTCTATAGAAAGAACAGAAGATAAAACTTCAATTATATTTTCAGTAAAACATGAACCAGGTGCATTACATCAGATATTAAAAGAGTTTAATGATAATAATATCAATTTAACAAAGATTGAGTCCAGACCTAATAAAAATAAAAATTGGGAATATAATTTCTTTGTGGATTTTCTTGGACATTATTCAAATTCAAAAATTAAATCAGTATTAGATAAAATTTCAGAAAATACAATATTCCTTAAGATAATTGGTTCATACCCAATTGCGGATTTAGATTAGAAACCTTTTGGTTTTTTTGCACTAAATCCAGCACTAATTCCAATTATTACAACTCCAGCAATAATTACTAAAATCGAATATGTGAAAAATAATGGATCACGTGCTAATTCAAATTTATAACTTTCAGTAAATTCAGAATCACCAGTATTTTGTATTGAAATTATTGTTTGACCTCCAGTTGTTGATGACCAAGAAAAACTTGCTTTATCTTTGAAACTTGCATCTATATTATTACTAGAATCAGGTGTTATGATTTTGATATCAAAAGAATCACCAGTTACAGTTAATGATTGAGATGAATTTTCAGGTGCATTAAAGTTGATTTTATCCAAGTCACCAACTCCAAACGTTGCAGTATCTTCTTGAATTTCATTTGGAGAATTTAATGAAGTGACCATGGAAGCTGCACCAAGAATTGAAATTGCACTTCCGATAATAATACCAATTATTGTTAGATTATTTAACATAAAAAAACTGGATTTTAAATCAATAAAAGATTAGCTATAGCACATCAACGTCATGTGGTTGACTTTCTGCAAATCCAGCACGTGACATTTTAATAAATTCAGCATTATTTTGCATTTGTTTGATATCATGCCCTCCACAATAACTCAAACCAGAACGTATTCCTCCAGTGATCTGAACAAGAATATCAAGTACAGTTCCTTTGTATGGAACCATTGCTTCTACACCTTCAGCAACATAATCATTTAGATCATCATCAACATCACTTTGAGTGGTTTCTTTTGATTTTCTTCTTCGAGCAGCTCCTAAAGATGCCATTCCACTATAAAACTTGTATCGTTTTCCATTTTTGGTAATTGTAGAGCCAGGACTCTCATCAGTACCACCTAACATACCACCTAGCATTACAGCAGAGGCACCTGCGGCAAGTGCTTTTGTAGCATCACCAGACGTTCTTGTTCCACCATCAGATATAATTGGAATATCATATTGCTTACCAATTTCAGCACAATCCATAACTGCAGTTAATTGAGGTACACCTGAACCAGTAATTACTCTAGTAATACAAATAGAACCAGAACCAACCCCAACTTTTACAGCATCAACTCCAGCCTTAATCAAATCTTCAGTACCTTGTGCAGTAGCTACATTTCCAGCAATCAGTTCACAATCAGGGAATGCTTTTTTGATATTTTTTACAGTGTTAATTGCATTTTCGCTGTGACCATGTGCAATATCAACGACAATTGCATCTGCACCAGCTGTAAGTAATGCTTCAGTTCTATCTAAAAAGTCACCTTTTACTCCGACTGCTGCACCAACAAGAGGTCTACCTTTCTTATCTTTTGAAGCATTTGGAAAATTCTCAATATTCATTATATCTTGTGTAGTGTAAAGTCCTACAATGTGATTTTTATCATTAACTAAAGGTAGTTTTTCAATTCTATGACTTTTCAGAATATCTTTTGCATCATCTAATGATGTATTTTCATTTGCAGAAATTACATCTTTTGTCATTAATTCAGATACAATTTTCTTTGAAGTAATTGATTCAAAAAGTACATCACGTTCAGTTAAAATTCCAACAAGTTTAGAATCAGAATCAACTACAAGTAATCCAGATACTTCTTTTTCACTCATTAAATCTATAGCTTCTTCAATAGATTTTTCAGAAGATATTTGATATGGATTGTCAATCATTACACTTCCAGAGCGTTTGACTTTTAGAACTTGATTCGCTTCTTCTTCTATTGTTAAAAATCTATGAAGAATTCCAATCCCACCTTGTCTAGCCATTGTCGTTGCCATCATAGATTCAGTCACAGTATCCATGTTTGCGCTAACTAGAGGAATATTGAGTTTGATATTTCGCGATAGATTTGTAGATAGACTTGTTTGTGAACGACTAGTTATATCTGAAAATTTGGGTACAAGGAGAACATCATCAAAAGTGAATCCTTCTCTTATTGTCAAATGAACCTTTTACCAGAGAGAAAAAATCTGTTATAAGCCTTTCTTGGATTTTTTTGTGAGGGATTTTGTAAGTTTGATAACATCAGAGGTGATTTGAGGATTATGTGTTCGAATTATCGATGCACCGTTGATTATTGATAACATTTCAGCAATTGCAGTCCCAGTATTTCGATCAGCAGGATTTTCTTTTCCAAGTAATTTTCCTATAAACGATTTATTTGAAATAGAAATTAAAATGGGAAAATTTGTTTTTAGAAGTTTTAATTTTTTAATGATTTCAATATCTCGTTTAGCCCAATCAGATTTAATTTTTGTATATGGAAGATTATTTTTTACATCAGAAGAACGTCTGAAAAAACCAATGGATGGATCGACTACAATTTTATCTTTAGATATTTGTGCATTTTCTGCAATCTTTACACTTTCATTCAAAAGTTTTTTTGTTGCAGATATCAAATTACCCTTTACAAGTCGTTTACTGTAGGAACATAAAATTATAGATGGACTGTATTTTTCTATAATTTTTGGCATATTTGGATCATACTTTAAACCAGAAATATCATTAATCACATCAATTCCTAATTCAAGCGCATTTTTTGCAACTGATGCTCTACAAGTATCAACAGAAATTGGAATGTTAGATAAATTTTGTATAATTTTGATTGTTTTTATTATTCGCTCAGATTCCATTTTTTCAGATACAATTGTTTTAAGATATGGTGCAGTAGACATTCCTCCAATATCTATAATATCGGCACCATTTTCTTCCATATCTAACAAATACTTTGATATTTCAGATTTCGTAGATTTTATGGATTTTTTGTAAAATGATTCAGGACTAATATTCAAAATTCCCATAATGGTGATTTTATTTTTTTTCCCAACTACAAGATTACCTAATTTTGTCATATCATTTATGATAAGGTAATCTATTTGAGTGATATGACAATACATGGATGGAAAACTAAATTCAATGAAATTAGAAAGGAGTTTGGGTATACAGAAACAGAAGATCTTGTTTCTGCTAAAAAATTAAATTTATTATTAAAAAGAAAAAATTCAAAAAAAGAATTTGAAAATATAATTAAAGGTAAAACAGTTTTTGTTATTGGTGCAGGGCCATCATTATCTAAATCATTAAAATATATTAGAAAATCCAAGAATATTACAAAAATTGTAGCTGATGGTGCAGTGAGAGCATTATTAGAAAAAAATATCAGACCAGATATTTTAGTTACTGATCTAGATGGCGATATAGAAAGTATTAAAAAAATTGGAAAAACAAAAATTCCAATAATCGTTCATGCACATGGAGATAATTCCAATAGATTAGAAATTGTAAAAAAACTTTCAAATGTTACAGGTACCACACAAACAAGGGAATTTGGAAAATTAAAAAATTATGGAGGATTTACGGACGGAGATAGATGCGTGTTTCTTGCAGAGTATTTCAATGCAAGCAAAATTGTTTTGATTGGAATGGATTTTGGGAGAAAAATCGGAAAATATTCAAAACATAGAGTAATCAATCGTAAAATAAAGTTAAAAAAATTAAAATCTGCTAAAATGATCATAGAATGGTTTGCAACAAAATCAAAAGCAGATTTGTACTCAACGAAAAGAATGAAAGGTTACAAAACTATTAGATTGATTGACCTAGAGTGTATTGAAAACTTTTAGAATGCGTTTTAATACTGAATGAGTTTTCTAATAGTTATGCAGTATACTGACGAACAGATCGAAAAAATGTTAGAATTAAAAGAATCAATAGTAGATAAAATGGCAAAACATCAAGATGAACTGGATTTTCTACAGAAAAATTTGGACATATTAGATGTAGTTTTGAAAGGATCTAGTTTTACCAAAGCATCTTCATTACCAAGAAAATCAGAGTCAATTGTTGAAACCGTTGTGAAAAAAGAAGAGTCAATTGTTGAAACCGTTGTGAAAAAAGAAGATACAGCTGAATCAATCCAAATTAAGAAAAATAAAGATGGAGAAGTTATTGCTAATGCATTTGTTACTCCCGAAAAAATTTCCATAATAATGAGTGAAGGGATTGGCCTTACAGACGAGATACCACCACTTAGATCATTTTTTATTGAGAGAATTATTGGAGAGATGAAAAAAATAGATAGTGCAGATGTTAAAAATGGAAAAATTGATCAGAGTTCGGTAATTGATTGTGTAATTAACAAAAATGGACCAGCAATTAGAGAAATAATTATTAAAAATTATAAACAAAAAGAAAGGCTAGATGAGATAATCAATACAGCAACATGGTCGCTCACAAGAATGCTAGAAAATTCAGTTAAGTAAGAAAATGGAAAAAATAATTGTTTTAGATTTTGGGTCTCAGTATAGTCATTTGATTTGTAGGAGAATTAGAGAGTTCTCAGTTTATGCAGAATTAGTTCCGTATGACATATCAGCTGAAGAACTAAAGAAGATGAATCCAAAAGGAATTATTTTTTCAGGCGGACCGTCAAGCGTCTATAATGAAGATGCACCAAAACCAGATGAGGAATTATTTAACTTTGACTTGCCGTTATTAGGAATTTGTTATGGTCATCAATTAATCGTAAATAAATTTGGAGGAAAAGTGAAACGTGCAAACAAAGAATATGGTTCATCTCTTCTTTCAATGGATAAAAATTCAAGATTATTAGATGGCATTGGTGAATCAATTCGTGCATGGATGAGTCATGGAGATGAAGCTGAAGAGATTCCATCAGATTTTGAGGTTATAGGTCATACAGAAAATTCACATGCAGCTGCAATAGCAAATACAGATAGAACAGTATTTGGCATTCAATTTCATCCAGAAGTAGTTCATACTGAACGAGGAACAGATATTTTGAAGAATTTTGTCTTGAATGTTTGTAAAGCTAAACAAGAATGGACAATGGAGGGTTTTGTAGAAAAAACAGTCAAGGAAATATCAGAGATTGAAGGAAATGTATTATGTGGAGTTAGTGGAGGCATTGATTCAACGGTTGCAGCACTACTAATACACAAAGCAATTGGTAATAGACTAACAGGAGTTTTTGTTGATAATGGATTGTTAAGATTGGATGAATCTAAAGAGATTGAAGATATGTTCAAGAATAATTTTTCATTGAATTTTCATAGAATAGATGCAAGTGAACAATTTATTTCAGAATTAAAAGGAGTTACAGATCCTGAACAAAAAAGAAAAATTGTAGGAGAAGAATTTATCCAGGTGTTTACTGAGTTTGCAAAAGAGAATGGACCATTCAAATGGTTGGCACAAGGTACACTTTATCCAGACATAATTGAAAGCGGAGTATCAAAAGGTCCAGCTGCAGTAATAAAATCACATCATAATGTTGGTGGATTACCAGATTGGTTGGATCTCAAAATTTTGGAACCCTTAAAAGAATTGTATAAAGATGAAGTAAGAGATATTGCTAGAATTTTAGGTGTTCCTGAAAAGTTATCAAAAAGACATCCATTTCCAGGACCAGGATTATCTGTACGAATTATTGGAGAAATTACTCCTTCAAAATTAGCAATCTGTAGAAAGGCAAGTAAGATTGTGGAAGATGAATTATGGGATGCAGGAATTTATGACAAAGTATGGCAGGCATATGCAGCAGTTGGTGATGATAAGGCAGTCGGAGTTGTAGGAGATGAACGAAGATATGGAAGAATTGTGACAGTCAGAGTTGTAGATTCTATTGATGCAATGACTGCAGACTGGACTAGACTTCCAAATGGGGTTTTAGAAAAAATTAGTAATAGAATTACTAATGAAATCGATGAAGTGACGTGGGTTTCATATGTAATTTCAAGTAAACCACCTGCCACTATTGAACCGCAGTAAATCATAACATGCAAGCACCAAATACACCTGCAGAATCACCTAATTCATTTTTTATAATTGGTGTATCAATAATATCACTGAATACTTTTTCATAAACGGTATTTTGTACTTCGTTATAGAGAAAATCAATATTTGAAACTCCACCTCCAAGAACTATGATATCAGGATCCAAGATATCAATCACATTTGCCAATGCTAGTCCAAAATTATCAAGAAATATTTTTTTCCAATTATCAAAATTCGGATTATCTGAATTTTGAATAATTTCAGGCAATGATTGATTTAGACCAGATAGATTAGACCAATTTTTTTCCAGAGCAGGACCGCTAATGTATGTCTCAACGCATCCTTTGTTTCCACAATAACAACTGTTGCCACCAGTGTGAAGACAATGATGTCCCCATTCACCAGCAATGTTTGTTCTTCCATGATGAATTTTTCCATCTATGACAATACCACCACCAACTCCAGTACCCATAATTACACCAAATACAAAATTTGAGTTCTTACCTGCACCTAATTTTGCTTCTGCTAATGCAAAACAATTAGCATCATTTTCAATGGTCACTTCATAATGTAAGAGGTTCTTGAGATCATTTTGAAGATCTTTGCCAATTAAACATTGGGTATTACTGTTTTTTATCAAACCTGATTTAAGAGATAATGCACCAGGAGTACATACCCCTATGGAAACCTGCTCATTGGATTCCTGAACAAGTTCGAGAACTAAGTTTTTGATTGATTCTAAAATTGAGGTGTAACCCTCTTCTTGATTTGTTGGTATACGTTTCCGTGTAATAGTTTCATAATTTTCATCAGCAAGTATACCTTCAATTTTTGTTCCACCTAGATCAA
>JAOLYM010000011.1 GCA_028343435.1 Candidatus Nitrosopelagicus sp. | reverse complement strand
TTATGTTCAGATATATCTAGAACAAAAGTTAATCAAATAAAAGAACAAATCTAAAACAATACATGAAATTTTCAATTATTTCGGACGCATTTCAAAAGATGGAAGGAACAAGTAAGAGACTTGAGTTAACAGACATTCTTGTAAAATTATTACAGGAGATTCCACAAGATGTGATTTCAAAAGCAATTTACTTAATTCAAGGGAAATTAAGACCTAATTTTGAAGGAGTTGAACTTGGGATAGCAGAAAAACTTGTGATGAAAGCAATGTCAAAATCAGCAGGAATACCATTAAAAAAAATTGAAGATGATTATAACAAAGGCGGAGATTTAGGACAAACTGCAGAAAACATTTTACAGCAAAAAATTCAGACAACATTTGCATCAGAAATAATTACGTTGGAGAAGGTTTACGAAACATTATTCAAAATTTCAAATCTAGAAGGAAAAGGATCACAAGAGATGAAGATGAAGTACGTTTCAAGTATGTTAAATGATGCAACACCTCAAGAATCAAAATTTATTTTAAAGATTTTACTAGGCACATTACGGCTAGGTATTGCAGAAAATACAGTCATGGATGCATTAGCAATTGCATTTACAGGAAAAAAAGAAAATAGAGAGATAATAGAAAACGCATACAATGTTTCAAGTGATTTAGGAAAAGTTGCAGAAGTTATTTCTATTGGAGGTGTTGAAGAAATTGAAAAATTTGAAATTAAATTATTTAGTCCAATTAGACCTATGTTAGCTGACAGAACTAAGAGTGGGGAAGAAACAGTTGAAAAATTTCAGGAAAAATTTGCTGCAGAATACAAATTAGACGGAGAGCGAGCACAGATTCATAAACAAAAAGACAAAATAGAGATTTTTTCTAGAAGTTTAGAAATAATTACATCATATTATCCAGACATAGTTGAAAAAATTTCAAAGTTAATTATTTCAGATGATGTAATTTTGGAGGCAGAAGTAGTTGCAATGAATTCAAATTCCGGAGATTTCTTACCATTTCAAGAATTAATGCATAGACGGAGAAAATATGAAATTGATGAAGCCGTAGCAAAATATCCAATTACAGTTAATTTCTTTGATGTATTATTTTCAGATGGAAAAAATTGTATGGAAATGAAATATGAAGAAAGAAGAAAATTATTAGAGAAAATTATCAAACAAGATGATTTTGCCAGACTTATTCCAATGTCAATTATAGAAAATGAGGAGCAAGTTTTAGAAGTTTTAGAAAATTCAATTAATTCAGGATGCGAAGGGTTGATGTTGAAACATCTAGACTCCACATATCGAGCAGGTATTAGAGGAAGTAATTGGTTAAAACTAAAAAGAGAATATCAAAATGAATTAGGAGATAGCCTTGACTTGGTAGTTATTGGAGCATTTTTTGGAAAAGGTAGAAGAACTGGCAAATATGGAACATTACTATTAGCTACATACAACGATGAGGAAGATATTTTTCCAAGTATTTGTAAAGTTGGGACAGGATTTACAGATGAAAGTTTGGATCAATTATTTCAAATTCTTTCTCCCAAAGTTACCTTGAAAAAGAACCCAAGAATTGTTAGCGAAATGGAAGCAGACGTATGGTTTGAACCAGAATTAGTTATAGAAATTGTTGCATCAGAAATCACCCAAAGTCCAATTCATAAAACAGCATTAGATAAGCTAAAAGAGAATACCGGATTGGCATTACGATTCCCAAAATTCACAGGAAAAATTAGAACAGAAAAAAATTCAGAAGATTCATCAACAGATGAGGAAGTTATAGCACTCTACAAGGGACAAAAAAAGACAGTAAATCAGGATTAAGTTAAATTCGTTTAACCAAGCCTTAATATTCAGTTCAAATGTCTTGATAACTTGTTATGTACAGTGGGGAATTGGAAGTACAGGCAAAGCGAAAAGCAGTTGCCGTTTTACAAGACGAAATTAACAGGATATTAAACGCTGGAAGAAGTCTATCGCAATTACCAGAATTAATCGTAAAAAAAGATAAAGCAGGAATTAAAGATGCTTTAGAACAAATTGCATCATTAGAAGAAGAAGTTGAAAGTTTGAGAAGAAAGATTACAAGAGATGTAGCAGATGTTGGAGGTCTAATTTTAAACCGTGAAAATCTACTAAATACTGCATATACCATGGATGAGATTGCAGGGTATATCACAGGAATTGCATTCAAATTATCAAACATTAAAGCATCTACATTAAAATCATCAAAATTAGAAGGAGACCTAACCGAGTTAATTGAACTAGTGGTAGATGAAATTTACAAATTAAACGAGATTATTAGAAGTCTAAATTCAGATTCTGCAAAATCAATCGAACTAGCACAAGATACACAAAAACTAGAAAGAGAGATAGATATCAAATATAGAAAAATGGTATTGAAAGCACTTGAAATTTCTACTACAAGTGAAATGCTATTGATGAAAGATACCATAGAAGGAATTGAAGAAATGGCCGACAAATGTCAAGAAGTTTCAGATTCATTCATTCTTTTGGCATTGAGTTTATAATTTTGAAGACAGAACTATTAGAGAATCGTTTGATTGTATGGAATTTAGACGATTCTAAAAAATTATTTAATCAAGGATACTATGGAAAACCAATTGGAATTCCAAAACCAAAATTAGATGAGATAAACGTTCCATTAATTTTAGATTTGATTGAAGGATACTATCTAATGAATAAATCAAAAATTCAGATTTACAAAAATAAGAAAAAAGTTACAATTAAAAAAATGTTTGAAATTTGTCAAGAACAGCACCATAATTTTGAAAAAATGTTTCAAGTATACAGAGATTTTAGAGATAAAGGTTACATTGTTAATCCAGGTATAAAATTTGGATGTGATTTTGCAGTTTATCAAAAAGGACCAGGGATTGATCATGCACCATTCTTAGTTCAAGTATACAACAGAAATGAAAGTATTACATCAACAGACATTGTATTGGCAGGAAGGTTAGCATCCAGTGTTAAAAAACAATTCATTTTGGCAATTCCTTTTGGAAAAGATAGAGTAGATTATGTTGCACTCGATTGGTGGAAAGCTTAGAAGCTTTTGATGTGGCCGGCTATTTTATCAAATATTTCAAATTGTGCTTTTGATACCTTGAATTCAAAGCTATTTTTCCATTTTCCATAAATCCTAACACCTTTTGACGTAGGATCAATGGTTATTGTTGCATCATCGACAGATTGTTGTGCAATAAGTTCGTTTAAGACAGAGTCAGAATTTAGTGTGTCAGCTATTTTTCCACCTTGCCATTCAACTTTAGTAACTTTTTTTGTTCCAAAATGTCCAGAAGTTTCCAAAATAGTTCGTGCTGTGAGATCTAGAGGTTTTTCTGCTTGTCTTTTAACAATGAAGTGAGCCTGAAAACGGTCCTGTGCGCCCCATGGAAGTGGATTTGGATCTTGCATGATTATCCCTTTTGTATTATCTGAATGACATCAATGTTTGTTCCAGTGACGTCTAAACAGCCTTTGTTTGTAACCATTCGAGTTGTTTGTGAAAACACTCTACTGTAATAATCATCATTTTCAACATCATCAGTTGCAATTTCTTTTGGGGTCGAATCTATAGCGATCTCTTTTAACATATCTGAAAATTTTTCAGGTATTGATTTAATGACAAATGTTTCAGGTTCGGTATCATGCATTAGCTATCTTCAAGATTACCCACAAATAAAGATAATTCTCTAGTGACAAGTAATTAATATTGGAAATCTAACAAAATTTTTGTCAGATTGAAGTTTGAAGATAAAGTTGTTTTAATCACAGGTAGTGGAACCGGCATAGGAATGACGGTTGCTAAGAAGTTCATAGAAAATGGAGCAAGTGTCATTATTTTAGGTAGAAGAAAAGAACCCCTTGAAAGCACATCAGAAATGCTAACAAAAATCATTAATGAGAAAAATTCAAAAGGATTTGTAAAAATATTTTCAGGTGTTGATGTTAGTGATGAAAAATCAGTTTCAGATATGTTTGATTCATTGAAGAATGATGGAATTAATGTAGATGTGATAGTAAATAATGCCGGAGTTTCAGGACCAGTGACATGTTTTTCCCATGCATCATTAGACGATTTTAGAAGTACGGTCGATATTCACCTAACAGGAACTTTTTGGACATCCGTACAAGCATTGAAAGTTATGAGAGAAGGAGGAAAAATCATTACAATTTCAACTTTCTTTGCTGAAGAAAGACCATTGGAACAAAGGCCATACAGATTCAGAGGTCCATACACAGCATCACAAGGTGCAAAAAATAGATTAGTTGAAGCAATGTCATGGGAGTTAACTGAAAAAGGAATCATATCCATTGGAACCAATCCAGGACCAGTTCATTCAGATAGAATTTACAAAACAGTTTATCCAAAAGCAGCATCAGAGTTTCTCAGAGTTAGCGGATTTGAAGATTTAGAACCTGCCGAAGTGGAAGCTGCAAATAAAGAGCTTGTGGGATTACTTGGAGAAGATGAAAGTACAATTAAAAATGGAATTAAGGCTGCTGCAGAAAAATTAGGAAAACAAGAAACCACATTCACGAATTTACTAAACAAAGTTCAAAGTATTGCAGAAAAAATTCAGAAAAATACATCAACAATGATTGCAGATCAACAATTCTTATCACAGGATCAGGTTGCAACTACAGTTTTAACACTATCAGATGATGATCAAGCAAAAATTCTAAATGGAAAAATTATTCCAGGTGATAGAGTGTTCTATCCAGTCAGATCACACATTACATCAGTTCCAGAAAATGTAAAACAACATGATTATTCATCAAAAATTGCAGTACTGACAATTGATGCAACAGATGAAGAAGATGCAAAGAAGGCAGAAGAGATTGCAACAAATGTTCAATCAAATGGAGGTCAAGCAATTTGTTTCATTTCAGACAAATGTCCAAAAGAAATTCAGGATTCAATATCAAACAAGTTCCATTCACATGTAATAGATTTTTCAAATAATGAAGAAATTACAAGATGGTTTAACACAGCAAAATCAAAAGGAGATATTGAAATATTTATTCACATAACTGGTAAAGTTCCAGCAATTTCAAAATTAACAGAATTATCTAGAAGTGAATGGGATGGATTAACAGACAAATTCATCAACATTCCAGCTACTGTTAGTCAAAATGCAATGAGTATTTTTGTTCCTAATGGCTCAGACGATCCAAGACTTTTCAAAGATGCAAAAGGACGTATCGTGATAATTGGTCCAGACCTACCACACGGTAAGAAAATAGGTGGAGGGGAAAGAGCAAAAGTAGAGGTGTTTAGAGGTGCACTAAGACCATTTGCAACAACTGTAAACCAAGAACTAAGTGATGTATTGAAATCAAATGTCAGAGCATTTCTAGTATTAGCAGGAACAGTAGACGGAAAAGAACCAAACAATACCAGAATTACAGACGCAGTGAATTATTTGATATCTGACGATTCAAGATCTAGCGCAGAAGTAATTTTCTGTCCTGATGAATCAAGATAAAAAATGGAAAAATTCAAATCATTAAAAGTAGGAAACGCCTTTGTTTCGACAACAAGTATTTCAAAAAAAGAATTAGACGAATACCTTGGATTTTCAAGAATAAAAAATGCAATGTTTGAGATAGACTCTGGAAAAGATGAGGATAGAGTGATTTCAGGAAGAGCAATTATTTCAAGAATGGAAGGGGAATTTACAAGGTTAAGACAAATTTATGGAAATTATATCGTCCTATACGGAATTGATGGAGATGAAGAATGGAAAAACAGACAAACTAGATTTGTAAGACCTGTTTATACAGACCAAGTTATTCGACTCAAATTTACAATTTCAGACAAAAGAGATATTGATGAAGAATATGGTTTGATTAGTGTAGATTTTGAAGCTACCTTTGAAGGTGGAGAATTAGTTTTGACATCAAAAAAAAATCTATACAGGATTAAAAAAGAACCTCCAACGAATCGATGACCAATTTTGCTGCAGCCGCTAAAAGAACTATCGTTACAAGAATTTTTAATTTTTTTTCTTTAATTTCTAATGACAATCTAGCACCAAGTAAACCTCCACCAAATGCACCAATTGCTAACAAAAATGCCTGTAAGTAATCTGGATGTCCTAATGCAGAATGAACCAAAAGACCACTAAGTGATGCAAACATCAAAACAAGCTGTGCAGTAGGAGCGGCCTTTCTCATAGGAATGCCTATTCCAATAACCATTAAAGGAACAAAAACAATTCCACCACCAATTCCAAATAAGCTAGAGATCATACCTGCAAAAAGACTTGCGCCTGCAGAAATTATCATCATTAATGCTGTTTGATTGTATGGTTTTTCATCGACCGCACGTTTCACAAAAATGTAAACGGCAGAAGCAATCAACACAAGTGCAAATAAAATCTGAAACGCTACAGGGGTCATTACATCAGAAACAAATGCACCCAAGACAGTTCCAGGAATACACATTAACCCAAGTTTAATTCCAATTCTAAATTCAACACGTTTTTGGCGTGCATATGACACGGTGGATGCTACAGAATTACTAAAAGCTGCAAAAAGACTATTGCTTGCAGCAAGTGAAGGAGGAAATCCCGCAAAAGTCATTACAGGTACAGCAATTATTCCACCACCAAGCCCAACAATAGAGCCCAAAATACCAGCCGCAAATCCAAGTGGGATTAGCCATAGATTTTCATACATTGTAAGTTAGGACAGAAGATCATGAGGTATATTAGATTTAGGAAAAAAAATTTAACTGCAATGACAACGTATTGACACCATGACTAAAGCATTTGTTTTGATTAATTGTGAATTAGGTTCAGAAGAACATGTTATTTCAGAGCTAAAAACATTTTCAGATGTAAAAGAGGTTCAAGGTACATTTGGAGCATATGACATTATTGTAGAGATATCATCAGAGTCAATTGAGAAAATTCGAGAAACCATTACATGGAAAATCCGTAAAATTGAAAAAATTCGATCCACATTAACACTAACAAAAATTGAAGGTCAGGGACAATAATTACACAGGCGCAATATAGAAAATTACACTTACGTTAGTTGTAATTTCTTCATCGCCCGACATAATTGGTGCAGATTTCATTGAAGACTCTATTGCCATCCCATCAAATGATGCTCTCATAGGACTGTCATAGTATGGAATTGCACTATCATGTATAACTACAGATTTCACTCCAACTATTTGTTGTTTCAATGGGGCAAGTGCTTTTTCGGCTTTTTGTGTAGCATCAGTTATTGCATTAGCAATTAGATTATCACTTATTTTTTGAGATTTATCATCAGATAATTGAAAAGATACAGTGTCAACACGATTTGCGCCAGAAGATACCGCGACATCAATGATATTTCCAGCTAAATTAATTTTATCAGTTTGGATAGATAATATGTTAGAAACACGATAACCGATTAGAATTTGTTCATAATTTCCATTAGAATCCTTTATGCTGTCGTATAATGGATAAATTCTAAAATTCGATGTTTGGATATCATCTTCAGATATTCCAGTGCCAGTTAATGACGAGATAACAGAGTTTAAGGAATTAGAGTTTTTAGATAAAGATTCATTGGCAGTTTTTGCCTCCGATTCTACTCCAAGAACTACGATTAGTGTATCAGATTCAGAAGATGCAGATGCAGTGCCGGTCACCGAGATGATATTTTCTGTATGATCAAATTCTTCTATCCAGGGAGTGATTATCTCATCACTTATTTCAGATTCGGCATCTTGAGATTCAGCTTGATTCTCATATTGGGTTAAAGTTACAGCAAAGGCTAAAACAAATACAACACCAACTATCACAGCGATGTTAATCCGGGTATCCATACAATTTATCAAAGAATATACTATAAAAATTCACAAGTCAGATATAGATTAGAAATGGAGGACATGCCGATGATAGATCCAGTTACAGAATTAAAAAAGTTGTTCGAGGTAAAGAAGTTTGATGCAGCAATAGAATTTTGTCAAAAACTACTAGAAAAAGATCCAAATGACCCCATTGCATTACAAAATCTAGGCACAGCATACTATATTGTAGGAGCATATGAAGATACCATAAAATGCTGTGACAGAATTTTGGAAAAAGAACCAAATGAAGAACATGCCGTAAAAAATAAAATGCGTGCATTAGAAAGATTGGAATTACATAAACAAGTTTTAGAATGTTGTGAGATTCTATTATCGAAAAATGAAAAAGATGTGGATGCATTAGTTACAAAAGGTATTGCACTTAACAAAACAGGAAAGCATGAAGATGCATTGACGTTGTATGACTTATCATTAGAATTAGATAAAACAAATGTGGATGCATTGATGAATATGGCAGTAACCCTAAGTTATTTGGGAAGATATCAAGATTCAATTCCATATTACGATACAGTTCAACAAATGATGCCAGAATTTTCTAGAGCTGCAGTTGAAAAATCAAAAGCGTTTAAAGAATTAGGTAAAGAAGATGATGCATTTTTAGCTGCACAAGGTGTGAGGTTAAAAGATGCCGAATTATTGAAACAAGATGCAAAAGATAACAAGTATTCAGTTCAACATGCATTTCTATTGAAGAGATACAAAAGTTCAGAAAAAAAGAATTAATTACATTCTTTCAGGAGCATCAATTCCAAGTAAACCCAATGATGCCTTAAGAGTTTTTTGAAATGATACAACAAGGCATAATCTTGCGTTTAATAACTCCGTAGTTTCAGATGCCAAGACCTTAACATGTTCATAAAATGATGAAAAAGTAACTGCTAATTCGTATGAATATTTTGCAATTACTTTAGGTGATAAATTATTAACAGAATCATTTACGTGGACATCAAACATTGCAATTTTTTTAATTAAATTTTTTTCATATTCAGAGGATAATAATTCACATCCTGAATCAAAATTTGGTTTCACATCTGTTTTTTCAAGAATTCTAGATGCACGCGCATACGAATATTGAATGTAACTACAAGTGTCACCTTCCAAACGAAGTGAATTTTTCAAATCAAATGTAATAATTTTATCAAGATCAGGTTTTATCATTTCGTAACGAATGGTTCCAACTGCAACAATGTTGGCAATATTTTGAAGTTCAGATTCAGATAAATTTTCATTTCGACTTTTGGATTCATCATAAACACGTTTTGTGAGAGTTTCAAGCACAGTATCGGCATTTACATACAATCCTTTTCTTCCAGACATTTGTGCAGATTCTCCATCCACAGATAGACCTAATGATTTTACAGTATCAGCACTCAAAGTGACAGATTCATAGCCCAGATGTGTGTATGCACCTTCTTCTTTGAATTTTGCCATCAATCCCGATACGATTTTTTGTAAACGAATTTGTCTATTATCAATAACAGTGATGACCTTACTTCCAGAGAAATTTAATTTATTATCACCCTCCAATGTGGTTTCATATAGTGTTTGAGAATTTTTTTGTGTAGAATGTATTTTGTAATGAAATGGATCCTGAACTAAACCAAGCTTCCAAGCAGCATATGGAATATCTTTTGCAATGTATGTTGCAACACCATTACTTCGTACCAAAATTTTATCATCCTCGCCCTCTGCAGGAATTACCCAACAACCTGCATTATCTCCTTCATCTTCATACTTGATTTGATTATCAGATTTGAGTTTTTCAAAAATTGTTTCCCATAATTTTGAATGAATTATTTGAGATTCAAAATTGAGACAATCATAGAAAACTCCTAGATTCCAAACTGTTTTCAATTGTGCATCCAATACTTTTCTAGTTATAGTTTGTGCAATTTTTGAAACCTCACTAGAACTATCCTCAATTTGTTTTAGAATTTCATGCCGTTTTCCTTCTAATTCTTTATCAGATTCATATTTTTCAGTAGTTTTAACATATACAGTATCACCACAATAATGATCAAATTTTTGATTATCAGGAGATTCTTGTGAAAATCCAAGTTCGGTAAAACCAACTATAATATCTGCAACTTGAAGACCAGAGTCATCCACATAGTTTAGCACCTTAACATTATAGTTTGCTTTTTTGAGAATCTTTGATACAACATCACCTAGAATGATATTTCGTATATGTCCAACGTGTAAGGCTTTATTGGGATTTACAGAAGTATGTTCTACAACAATTTTTTCATTATTTCCAAATTCAAGGGCACCATAATTTTCTTGAAGAGATGAACTAATGACAAGGTCATTGAATTTTGTGTAATCAATATTGAAATTAAGATATCCACTAGCATGTGATTGAACATTTTTGATTTCTAGCATATCATCAAAATTATACATCTTAGATAATTCAGCAGATATTTCCTGAGGGCTCTTTTTGAGCTGTTTTGAGAGTAGAAATGGAACATTACATGTAATGTCTCCAAATCCAGGCTTTGCAGATTCTACGGAAAATTGAACAGAGCCGTAATTCTTTGCATCTAATATTTCATCAGTTTTACATCGTATATTTTCAAGTAATTTGAGAAAGACCATACATTTAGAATTCAGATGATATCATATCTAAGCCTTCCAATAGGCCTTCACCTGAATTTTTTGTGGTTACAATTTTAGCAATTTCTTTTAATTCTGGAATTGAATTATTCACTGCAATGTTATTTTTTACAGTTCTAAATAGTGGAACATCAGTTTCACTATCACCTAAGGCAATTGTATCTTCAAGATCAGCATTTAACATTTCAAGTGCTGTGATTAATCCTGAACCTTTGTCAATACCACGTGAATTGATGTGATATGCATAACCACTGTCGAACAGCCCTACATTGAATCCTTTTTCGTCTAATAATTTTTGGGCATTTTGTATATCAAAAGTTCTGTCTAAAACAACTTCAGTAAGTCTAGGAAATACAGGTTTTTCTAAAATTGGTTCATCGAGTATCCCTTTTAGATATGAAAAAGCATTTTGGCATTCTTCTTTATTTCCAAGCAACTTGTGGGTCATTATTTCGCCATGAGTTATACAACCTCCATTTTCACCCACACCAAGTAATGTCAGCCCACCAAATATTGAAAGAATGTACGCTTCTACTGAAGAGCGACCTGTAACGAAAATAACATCATGCCCATCATTTTTTAAATTTCTTAATTTTTCTAGCGCCTTTAGATGTATTGTTCCAAATCCATTTAACGTGACAGTTCCATCAATATCTACTGCAAGAACTTTTTTGTTCAATGATCTTTAATTTTAGATACCATTAATGAGTAAAGCGTTAGAAACCTTTGATATTGAGTTAATTTGTAAGAAATTGAATACTAATGGGAATTCCAGAAAAAATTAAAGCTATACAAGATGAAATTCTTAGAACACAGAATAATAAAGCAACAGAACATCATATTGGATTACTAAAAGCAAAAATTGCTAAACTAAAAAGAGAGCAAGAAACCGAACAGGTCAAAAAGAGTGCTAAAAAACAAGATGGGTTTGATGTAAAACGGACGGGAGATGCTACAGTAGTTTTCATTGGATTACCTAGTGTAGGTAAATCTACATTACTGAATAGGTTAACAGGCTCAAAATCAGCGATAGGTGCATATCAGTTCACCACATTGACAGTAGTTCCAGGAGTAATGAATTATCGAGGAGCCAGAATTCAAGTTTTAGATTTACCAGGAATCATCAAAGGAGCATCAACAGGTAAAGGTTTAGGAAAGAGAATTCTTTCGGTTGCGAGAAGTGCAGATATTGTCTTATTGGTGCTAGATGTTTTCCAGCCATATCACGAAGATGTTTTGATAAATGAATTAGGAAACATTGGAATTAGGTTAAATCAAACACCCCCAGATATTGTAATTGAAAAATCAACTACAGGAGGAATTGCAGTCGCTCAGCAAAAAAAATTAAAGAAAATGTCAGAAAAATTATTAAAAGAAATTTTAAATATTTACGGATATACTAGCGCAAGAGTTGTAATCAAGGAAGATATTGAATCAGAACAACTAATTGATTTTATAAATGGGAATAAAACATACGCAAAAGGTATTACCATTTTAAATAAAATTGATCTAGTTGATGAAAAATTTCTAAAAGATGTATCAAAAAAATTAAAAACAGATTTTATTCCAACTTCAGCTGATTCGAATAAAAATATCAATCAATTAAAAGAAAGAATTTACAATGAATTACAGTTCATTCGGATATATCTTAGACCAAAGGGTGGAGAGACAGATTTTAAAGAACCGCTAATCGTAAGAAAAGGAAACACGGTTGCAGATGTTTGCAACAAATTACATCGAAATATGAAAAAAGATTTTAGGTTTGGATTAGTATGGGGTAAAAGTGTGAAATTTGGAGGACAAAGAGTCAGCCTAAATCATGTTTTAATTGATGAGGATGTCCTCACAGTAGTTAAAAAAAGATGATTTTAAAAAAAGAATTCTATGAACGAGAGACTACAACAGTAGCAAAACAATTGATTGGAAAAAAATTAACAAGAAAAATAAAAAATCTAAAATTAACAGGCATAATTACTGAAACTGAAGCCTATAGAGGAAGAGATGATCCTGCCAGTCATGCAGCAACAAATTTGACAAATAGAAATCAAATTATGTTTGGGCCGGTTGGAATGTCTTATGTTTACTTTACTTATGGAATGTACTTTATGCTAAATGTTGTTGCAAAAAGTAAAAAACAAAATGCCGGTGCAGTTCTAATTAGAGGAATTTATCCACAAGACGGAATTAAAATTATGATTAAAAATAGAGGTATAAAAAATATTAACAAGATTACAAACGGACCTGGAAAACTAACAATGGCTATGAATATTTCAATGAAAGAAAATAATCTGAATTTAACAAAAAAGTCTTCAATTTACATAAGTGAAGGAATCATTCCAAAAAAAATTAAAAAATCACCCAGAATAGGAATTACGAAAGCAACTGATAAAGAATGGAATTTTAGTATTAACACAAAAGATTATTTTTGATCTTTTTCATCATCTTCTAAAGTCCAAGGAAGAAAGCGTCCAAGTATACGACTCCAATCCATTCTTAACATCAATACAACTACAGCGGTCATTACAGCGCCAAAAACAACAATACCAATAATTATCGGAGTAGGATCATCCAAATCTTCAGGTTCTGTAATTCCAAACATTTCAAAAATTGGGTCGACTACAGGACCACTTAGATAATGTGCAAGTATAACAATTGCATAACATAGAACAAGTTTTCCAGTTAAGGTTGCAATAAAGAATCTTAGTGGATTGTATTTTGCCAGTCCTAGTGGGACATATATGATATCATCCGGAATTGGAGTAGCCGCTGCAACAAATGCAGCTGCCGCACCGTATTTTTTAACTAATCTTTGAAATGGCAACATGCGTTGTTTTGTTTTTTCAGACATAATTTTTCTTCCACCATAGCTAATTACAAAAATTATTTGTTTTGCAACAGTAGCAGTAACTGCAGCAATTATTGCAAGAATATGAAGATCAAATTGATCACCAACAGACATTGTAACTAACAAAATGAAAGATGGAATTGGGACAAAAGGGATTAAGGAACCAAAAAAGCTAACTAACGCAAGACCGAGATACCCAACTTCGGAGGAAAAGAATGGAATAAAGTCCCAAAGATCCAATAGATTACAAAATTTGCAACCGTATATAAAAAAATGGAATTTAGTTAATCATTAAAATATTCGAAAATGGACAAAAGCATAGATGACTGAAAATGAAGACTATGAAATAGCAGATTTAATCTCAAAAATCAGCCCATACATCAGATTTATTGGAGTAATTAGTAAGACAGGTGAACTTCTTTCATATTTTAGAAGAGAGGATTTAGATCCATTATTAGACCAAAAAAAGACACAATATCAATTTGCTCAAATTGCAATCAAGACAGAACTCGAAGAGCAATTTGATGATCAATTAGGAGATACAGAATTTGTATGGGAAGAACGAAAAGAAGTACAAACAATCTCATTTGCAATTTCCTCAAAAAGAATTTGGATTACAATTGACAAAAAGGTTATTCGCTCAGAGATGCTCAGAATTATAGATTCGTGTCTTCCAATCGTTAAACGGTATTCGTAAGAATTTATAAAAAATAAAAAAAAGATAGTAGTTACTCGATAATAGATTGTTAAGAGAATTAATTTGAAATTACTAATCTTAGTCTACTTTTTTCACTGATTTTGCGGCTGGGCCTTTTTCTGATTCACCAATTTCAAACTCAACTTTATCGCCGTCGTTAATTCGACCTTGAACTTCTGTCATGTGGACAAACAAGTCCTTGTCTTCATTTTCGCGTTCGATAAAACCGAAGCCTTTTGTTTGGTTAAACCATTTTACGGTTCCTGTTTCCATCTTAGTTTTTGTGGTTTTTAACCACTATATCAATTAATGAAACAATCAAATTTAATCAAAAAGAGTCATAATTGTTGGCTGTAAGACCATGCATGCCTAAGCTCATGTATGGCCTGCTGACGGTTTGGTTCAAAATTAGGTTATTTGTGCTTGAATCAAGTATTTTATACGTAAAATTAATCATTTGAAATAGATCGGTTTCTATACTAGTGATAATCAAAAAAAAATATGGTAAAGTACGTATGCAAAAGCTGTAAAACAGAATGTGACGATATTACAGAACACATGTTAAAAGTTCATAAATTCTCAAAATGGATTATGGAAATACAACTTAAAACAAATCCAAATACATACAAAAATTGTTTTGAGAAAAAAGCTTAGAATTATAATATAAAATTTTGTAACTTAATTCTTTCATTTTATTCTTACATCTAATTATTTGTGTTAGATTTTAATTCATTTAAAATGAGTTGTAAACATGGATAAAGAAATTTGGGACGATATGGCCATCGATTATGATAAGAGTGTAGAAGATAATCAAGACCCAATAATTTTCAACTATCTTAAAAAAGAAATTGCAATTCTCACAACTTTATGTAACAGAGTTTATGATTCAAACAAAAATTGTTCAATCATAGATATGGGTGCAGGAACCGGACGAGTGATATTTGCACTAGATGAAAAATTACAAGGAAATGCCATCAAATTCTATGGGATAGAAGTATCAGAACCAATGCTAAATCATGCAAATCAAAAAAAACAAAATTACAAAGATGTTTCAAAGATTGAATTTTTAAAATTTGATCTAACAGATGAAAATTTATCAGAATATTTTCAATCCGATGACACAAATATTGTAATGTGCTTATACAATACACTAGGTGTTATTCCTTCAGATAAACGACAAAAATTCATCAACAATATGAAAAACATAGCAGGAGAAAATGGATTGACGATACTAACTGCATTTAACGGAGATAATTTTGGTTTTGTGGCACCAAAATTATACAATCCCATGATACCCATGATTAAACAAATAGATCAAGACTCTTTTGATGAAACAAATAGAGTTTTTCAAAATGGTCTTGGTTTTAGAAGTCAATGGTTTACAAAAAATGAATTAAAATTAATGTTAGATACCAATGCAGAACCAATCCCAATTAATGTGACAATTAATGACACATCACATACATTTGGAAATGTGTTTATAGATAGAAATATTTGAGAATTATTTTTAAAGATGTGTTGGAGGGTCGTGACTTCCACATGGATGAATATTTTCACCTTCATCTTCACATGTTTCAATATGACACTTCATAATGTTTAATTTTTTTACTAATAAAAAAAGAATTAGTTTTGTATTTTATTCATAAAGCCAACATGAAACATAACCAGTTTCAGTTTTAATTTTTGGAGGATCTTTTTTACATTTTTCCATTGCTTCAGGACATCTATCATAAAACTTACAACCATCAGAAGGATTTACCAGATTTGGAGGAATTCCTGGAATGAATTTTGGTTTTGTATTTTTTGATAAAACAGGAATTGATTCTAGCAGTCCTTTTGTATAGGGATGCTTTGGTTCAAGAAAAATTTCTTCAGAAGTTCCAAATTCAATCATTTGTCCCCCATACATAATTCCAATTTTTTCAGCAACCTCTGATAAAACTGCCAAATCATGAGATATTATCATGAATGATTGACCGTCTTTTTTCAATTTTTTAAAAAGATTAACAATTTGAGCTTGTATTAGAACATCCAGTGCAGTAGTAGGTTCATCTGCAATTACAAACTTTGGTTTTAAAATTAACGCCATAGCAATAACAACTCTTTGTTTCATACCTCCGCTTAATTCATGAGGAAATTTCTTTAATACAGATTCGTCCAAATTAACAGAGTTCAAAGATTGAAGTATAGATTGTTTTGAATCACCTTCAAAATTGTGTTGTTTTAGAACTTCTTCAAATTGTTGTTGTATTGAAAAAACAGGATCAAGTGAGTTCATTGCACCCTGAAAAACCATGGAAATTTCTTTCCAGCGTATAGTCTTGTTAAATTCATCGTCCGGTACATCAAGTAATGATTTTCCATCAAATTGTATTTTTCCAGAATAAATTTTTCCATTTGAAATCATTTGAATTATAGATAAGCCTAGTGTACTTTTTCCACATGCACTTTCCCCTGCAATTCCAATTGATTCTCCATTATCAATTGCAAATGTGACATCCTCTAATGCATGAACTAAACCTTTTGAGGTATTATACCGAGTAGTCAAATTTTCAATTGAAATAAAAGTCATATTTTTAGTTAGGAGAGGTTAGATTAAGTTTTTACTTGTGTATATTTTCAACATTACATGGATATTTCAAGAACACATCTAATTGAAGAACTAAATTCATCTATGGAAGGAAAAGATGTCATTTTTGGAGGTTGGGTGGTAGATCTTCGAAAGCTCGGAAAAATGGCATTTTTGACCGTTAGAGATGTTACAGGAATGTGTCAGGTCATAGTTAAAGGAGATTCAATGAGTTTGCTAGAAGGGTTAAACAGACAAAGCGTTGTAAGAATTTTAGGAAAGATACAATCTAGTAAAGCAAAAGATTTTGATTTTGAAGTTTCTGCAACAGAGATACAAGTTCTTGCAAAAGCAGAATATCCACTTCCGATAGATCCAATTGGAAGATTGGAAAGTGATATCGATAATAGATTGAATTCAAGAGCTCTGGATATGAGAAATCAGAAAACAGCGTCAATCTTTAAACTTAGAAGTAAAGTTTTAGCATCAATTAGAGAGACTCTCATTAAAAGAAAATTCATTGAAATTAACACACCAAAGATTATCGGTAGTGCAAGTGAAGGAGGAGCCGACTTATTTGGTCTTGACTACTTTGGACAAAAAGCATACTTGGCTCAGAGTCCACAATTATACAAAGAACAGATGACAATTGGATTAGAAAGAGTATTTGAAATTTCATCGTTTTATAGAGCAGAAAAATCACACACAGGAAGACACCTGAGTGAATTTACTAGCGTCGATATTGAGGCTGCAATGATGGATTATACTGACGTGATGGATGTTCTGGAATCAATTGTAGTAGATGTTTTCAAAAATACATCTGAGAATTGTAAAACAGAACAGCAGGAAATTGGATATGAAATTAAAGTTCCAATTTCACCATTTGAACGAGTAACATACACACATGCATTAGAAGAATTGAGTAGTATGGATATCAAGATAGAATTTGGAGAAGATTTACAGGATTCACATCTTCGTAGTTTAGGAGAAAAACATCCAGGATTTTTCTTTTTGACTGACTGGCCTATGAAACTAAAACCATTTTACATTCATGAAAAAGATGATGATCCTAAACTTTCACGTTCATTTGACTTACAATATGGATATCTTGAATTATCATCAGGAGGACGGAGATTACATGACCCAGAACAGCTAAGATCTAGATTGAAAGAACAAGATTTAGATCCTACAAGTTTTGAAGAACATTTGAAAACATTTGGATGGGGAATGCCTCCACATTCAGGTTGGGGAATGGGATTAGATAGATTAATGACAGTTTTGATTGGAATTGACAATGTTAGAGAGGTAGTTTTGTATCCAAGAGATCCAGATAGGCTCAAACCATAAATTTTATTGAAAAAAATTAGATAAAAAAAACAAACATTGGTGACAGTGTTAGATATCAAATTAAATTGTATTTTGAACAATTAGAATGACAACTGAAGAACGTAGTAGAGCCGCAATATTGGGATGGATAGGTCACGATCTTGCAGCACTAAAACGAAGCTATGCATCTGTAAAAGGCTGGGAAACTAGAAGAAAAAATTAACAGCACTATAGTCTGCTGGTAATTTCACTAGTGAATTCCTGTGTGGATTTTTCTCCACCAATATCTTTAGTGGTAATTCCAGATTTTATCAATTCCAATACCACATCCTCAAGTTTTTTGCCTGCAGAAATGCAATCAGAATCATTGTTTTTCGAGCCCAACCAATCCAACATCATTTTTGTAGAAAGTATGAATGAAGAAGGATTTGCAATTTGTTTTCCAGCGATATCAAAAGCAGCCCCATGAACCGGCTCGAATAAACCAAAATTATCACCTAAATTTGCAGCAGGCGCCATACCTAATCCACCTACAACTTGAGAGGATTCATCAGATAAAATATCACCAAACAAGTTTGTAGTCACAATTACATCAAATTCATGAGGAGCACGAATCAAGTTCATAGCACATGCATCTACATACATTTCATCAAAACTAACATCAGGGTAATCTTTGGATACTTCTTCACAACTTTTGGCAAAAAGACCATCAGTCAATTTCATTACATTTGATTTATGAACACATGTTACACGTTTTTGTTGATTTCTATCCATTGCAGTCTCAAATGCATGTTTTGCAATTCTTTTTGATGCTTTTTCACTAATTATTCGTAATGCAACTGCAGTATCATCTACCTGAAATTCTTCACCGGTATAAAGATCTTCAGTGTTTTCACGTACAATTACAAGATCAATATCGTTTCGTAACGCAGGAGTATTTGGATATGATTTTGCAGGACGAATATTTGCATACAAATCTAACTTTTGTCTTAATGCAACAATTACATCTTTAGCACTTTCTCCAACAGGAGCTTTCAAGCATGCATCAGAAGATTTGATTGATTCAAAAACATCATCAGGTAATGCATTACCTGTTTTTTCAAGTGCAGTATCACCAGCTACAAGAGAGTTAACATCAAATTTTACATTTAGTTTGTCATGAATTGTATCTAAAATTGTTTTTACAGATTCAGATAATTCAGGACCAATTCCATCACCGGTTATTAAAGAAATTTTATACATACACAATCACCTAAAATATTATAATGATTAAATCTTCTTTTCCTTTAGAACATTTTTTAACATTATACGATTAATTCCATCAACCATAGCTTGTACACTTGTTGTGACAATGTCTTCACCAACAGATTTTGATGAAATTATACTACCACGTGCATCTTCAACTTTTACTGTCACTTCACATAACGCATTAGCGCCACCAGAAATAGAATCTAATTTGTACTCTTTTAATCGTACTTCATCAGTTATCTGACTTGTGATTTTCTGTATTGCGTTTAATGCTGCATCAACAGGACCAACGCCAAAGTCAGTTGCAGAAAATTCTTGTCCATCAACATTTAATTTTATAAATGCATAAGGCATTGTTCCAACGCCAGTGGATACAGAAAATCCAGTCAATTGAACAATTCGTTTTAATTTATTTTCACCAATTACTTCATTTGCCATAGATAACAATTCAACTTCAGTTACTTGTTTTCCCTGGTCACCTAACGCCTTTACTTTTTCTAAGATTTGCTTTGTTTGGTCTTCGTTTGGTTCAATGCCATACTCTTTGAGCATTGCATTCATGCCGTGAATTCCAGCATGTTTTCCTACCTGTAACCAACGTGTTCTTCCTACAATTTCAGGACTAATTGGCTCGTAAGTCAAAGGATTATTCAATACACCATGAGTATGAATTCCAGATTCATGACCAAATGCATTTTCACCAACTATCGCTTTGTTTGGTTGTACTGACATTCCTGCTAATTTTGAAATGTATCTAGAAGTTTCATAGATTAATTTTGTATTGATATTTGTATCCCATTTTTTCTCAAATTGTAAACTGGTTAATGCCATAACGAATTCCTCTAAAGAAGCATTTCCTGCACGTTCGCCAATTCCATTAATCGTAACATGAGCACATGATGCACCAGATTGTACACCAGAAATTGCATTTGCGACAGCTAACCCAAAGTCATTGTGACAATGGACACTAATTGGTAATTTTGATACTTCAATTGCATCCTTTGTAATTTCGCCTATGTATTGCGGAGTAGAATAGCCCACAGTATCTGGAATATCAATTCTGTCAGCACCAGCACTAGCAACAGATCCAAAAACTTTTTTCAAAAATTCCCTATCAGTTCTAGTTGCATCTTCTGCAGAAAATTCTACTTGTAAACCTCTAGATTTTCCATACTCTACAGCCTCAATGGCTTTTTCCAAAGCTTCATCACGAGTCATTTTTAATTTATACTCTAAGTGAATGTCGGAAGTTGCAATGAATGTGTGTATGTAATTTAATCCACAGTCTACAGCAGCATCAATATCTTTTTTGTTTGTTCTTGCTAATCCACATAATTCTGCATTAAGTCCTTCCGCGACAATTAATTTTACACCTTCTTTTTCTCCTTCAGAGATAACAGGAAAACCAGTTTCAATTGCATCGACACCCAATTCATCAAGTTTTTTTGCAATGTTTAATTTTTTTTCTGGAGATAATGAAACACCAGGTGATTGTTCTCCATCACGTAAAGTTGTATCAAAAATTCTAATGTTCATGCTCTTCACGCTCTAATGCAGTTATACCAGTTCGTGCCATTTCTTTTAATCCAAATTTCTTTGCCAATTCTTCAAAGGCACTAATTTGATGAGGAGTTGCAGTCATTTCTACAATAATTGACTCTTTTTTGGCATCATGTATTTTTGCAGAGTATGCACTGGCTAATTTGTTAATTTCCATACTATCTTCTGGTTTGTTTACTTTAATCTTAAACATTACCAACTCTCTATACACAGAGTTATTCACATCTAACCTACGAACCTCAATTGTGTCAATCATTTTGTCAAGTTGTTTGACAATCTGTGTAATTTGCTTCTCATCACCAATAGTAGTGATAGTCATTCGTGAATATTTTTTATCTTCAGTGACACCTACAGAAATACTATCGATGTTAAAGTTACGTGATCTAAAAAGATGTGTAACCTTAAACAAGATTCCAGGTTTATTTTCCACTTTGATTGATAAAATTGCCCAAACCATTTCTATCACATTATGATGGTAATATCATATCCTTTAATCCAGTTCCGGGTGCAACAAATGGTAATACATCTTCTTCAGGATCTATTGGTATGTCAATTACAGTTGCAACATCACTTTTCAATGCAGTCTTAATTGCACTGTCAAGCTCATCCATTGATTGCGCACGTAATCCTTGTGCACCATATGATTCAGCTAATTTAACATAATCAGGACATTTTTTTAGATCAACACCAACCATACGACGGTCATAAAATGTTCTTTGCCATTGTGCAACCATTCCTAAAGAATAATTGTTTATCAAAAATACAATTACAGGCAAGTCCTCTAATACTGCAGTTGCAAGTGAATTTTCGGTCATGTTAAAGCTACCATCACCTGCAATGTCAACTACAGGAACATCAGGACGTGCAGTTTTTGCTCCAATTGCTGCAGGAAATCCCCAACCCATAGTACCCAAACCAGTTGAGCTGAAGAAAGTTCCAGGATGTATTGCATCAAAGAATAGTGAAGCCCACATTTGGTGTTGACCTACTTCAGTTGTCACAATAGATTCGTTTGGAAGTAATTCTCGTAATTTTCTAAGAATTTTTGCAGCACCCATTTCACCAGGATGTATTTTCAAATTTTCTCGCCAGTATTGTTTAACTTCTTTTACATGTTTTAACCAAGGATTATCATCAGAGGTACGTACAGCTTTATCCATTAACATTTTTCCAAATATACGTAATGAGGCACGTACATCACCTACTACAGCTACAGAAGTTGTTTGGTTCTTTCCAATTTCTGCAGGATCAACATCCATGTGAATAATTTTCAAGTTCTTTTCAAACTCTGCAAATGTACCAACAGAGCGGTCTGAGAATCTAGTTCCAATCGCCAAAACACAGTCAGCTTCAGTCATCAATTTATTGGCTTCAGCATGTCCATGCATTCCAATTGGACCTAAGGATAACGGATGATTTTCAGGAAATGCACCTTTACCTTTGAAGGTAGTTACTACAGGAATCATTAGTAATTCAGCTATTGATTGTAATTCTGCAAATGCAGATGAAATGATTACACCACCACCAGCAAGAATTATTGGTTTTTGTGCAGATAACAATAATTCAACTGCACGGGCGGTATTTGTAATATCAGGATCAGCCCAAGGATGATAACCAGGAACTCTTACTTCATCAGGAAAAGTAAATTTACCTTCATTTTGTTGAACGTCTTTAGGAATATCTAATAATACAGGACCAGGTCTTCCAGTTTCCGCAATGTAAAATCCTTGTTTAACCATTGTTGGAATTTCTTCAGGAGTTCGTGGTTGATATGAATATTTTAATGCAGGATTAGCCATGCCGATGATGTCACTTTCTTGAAATGCATCTTTTCCAATCATTGCTACAGGAACTTGACCAGTTACTGCAACCATTGGTGCAGAATCTGCTTGTGCAGTTGCAATTCCAGTTAACAAATTGGTTGCTCCAGGTCCAGAAGTTGCAAAACATACACCAGGTTTTCTACTTACTCTACCAAAACCATCTGCCATATGTGCAGCAGATTGTTCATGTCTTACTAAAATATGACGAATGTTACTTTTTCCCAATTCATCATACATTGGAAGGTTCGCACCTCCCGGTAGACCGAAGACTTCCTTTACTCCTTCTTTTTCCAATGATTTCATTAGCGCAGTTGCGCCGATCATATTCTCCATTTTATTATTATCACTCATAATCCTAATTTAAATCGGTAAATTGGCTGTAAGTTTACAGCAGCAGGTCAACTAGCAATGAGATACCAAAAGTGCTAATTGTTGCTTGTTGTTGCAATGAATCAAAATCAGGCGATCGACTAATAAGGCTTCCTTTTTAGAAATGATGTAACGTGTCTGAACAAGAAGGAATTATAAAAATTGTAGAATCATTTTTTGAAATTGGGAAATCAAAAAAATTAGAAATTCTAAAAGATATTCAAATTAATGATTCATCTTTTTCAAGTTTTAGCGATGTACCGCCATATGATCTAAAAGATTTTTCAACAACAGTAGCGTTAGAAGAATTAAGATTCATTAGTATTTCAGATTACGATTACATCATTAATAATGTGAAAGTTAACATTTTTGGAGATACTGCAATAGTTGCACTTGAATTAATACAAAAAGGAATGCTAGTAGACAATAAAGCATTCACAGGAGAACATATCACAATTCCAGGTAGGGCTACGTTTGTATTAATTAAAAAGCCAACATGGAAGATTGTACATCTTCATTTATCAAAATCTGGAAACTAGTTACGTTTTTTTGGTTTGTTGTTAGGTTTGTTATTGTTAGATTTTTGATTAGGTTTGTTATTGTTAGATTTTTGATTAGGTTTGTTATTGTTAGATTTTTGATTAGGTTTGTTATTGTTAGATTTTTGATTAGGTTTGTTATTGTTAGATTTTTGATTAGGTTTGTTATTGTTAGATTTTTGATTAGGTTTGTTATTGTTAGATTTTTGATTAGGTTTGTTATTGTTAGATTTTTGATTAGGTTTGTTATTGTTAGATTTTTGATTAGGTTTGTTATTGTTAGATTTTTGATTAGGTTTGTTATTGTTAGATTTTTGATTAGGTTTGTTATTGTTAGATTTTTGATTAGGTTTTCCAGACAATTGTTTATACAAAGTAAATGCTTGTTCAACATTGTTAGTTCCATGTACAATTGAATGTACAGCCTTTATCATGGCAACAGGATTATCAGATTGCCAAATGTTACGCCCCATATCCACGCCAACAGCGCCAGCTTTTAGTGCATCATATGTTAATTTCAAAGCATCTTTTTCAGGAATCTTTTTTCCACCTGCAATAATTATTGGTACAGGACATGATTTTACAACTTTTTCAAAGTTTTCACAATAGTATGTTTTTACAATATGTGCACCTTGTTCAGCTGCAACTCTACATGCAAGAGATAGATAACGTGCATCTTTTGTTCCTATTTCTTTTCCAACTGCAGTAACAGCTAAAACAGGAATTCCATATTCTTCTGCTTCATTGACAAGTTTTCCGAGATTTACAATAGTTTGATATTCATATTTTGAACCGACAAAAACTGACATTGCTACGGCTGCAACGTTTAGTCTAAGTGCATCTTTGATGCTAACAGTGATATCTTCTTGAGATAAATCCTCACCGATTATGCTAGTTCCACCAGAAACACGCAATACAACAGGTACAGGATAATCAGGATTAACAGAGGTTCTTAATGCACCACGAGTAATCATTAATGAATCACAGTGTTTTGCCAGAGGTGCAATTGTTTTTTTCAAATCTTCTAGTTTTTCAGTAGGACCTAAGAAATAACCATGATCAACTGCAAGCATTAATGCCTTATTATCAGCAGGAGAAATTATTCTTGCAATTCTATTTTTTAAACCCCAGTCCATTTTCTTATTTTTTTGAAAAAAATTTACCTTTCTTAAGCCTTTGCTAATTTTCAATAATTATCTTCATTGCATTTTCACCTGTTTTTGCATGTTCAAATGCTTTTTGTGAGTCATCAAGAGAATATTTGTGCGTGACAAGTGATTTGACATCTACATTGCCTGATGAAATTAGTTCTAATGCATTTTTAGTGTCCATATCAGAGGCGGCATAAGTAGTAACAATACTAATTTCTTTTGAATAAACTACACTCATGTCAATTTCAGTAGTTGCACCTTTACTTGGTACACCAAACATTACAACAGTTCCGCCTTTTCTTACAAGTTTTATTGCATCTTGAAATGCATGTAAGCTACTTGTAGCTACAATTGCAACATCAACACCAATGGTAGTTTCATCACTTATTTTTTGGATTAAATTTGGATCATCAGAACGAATAGTTGTGACATCAAATTTTTTTACAAAATCTAATCTAAAATCGTTTAAATCCATACAAAATATTTTTGAGAACCCAAAAGATTTTGCAAGTAAAACATGCATCATTCCAGTTGGTCCAACACCTAAAATTGCTACAGTATCATTTTTTTGATATTTGAATTTTGACCAAGCACGAACACAACATGCAAGAGGTTCAATTAATGCAGCTTCTTGGTATGAAACACTATCAGGTAATTTTAGAACACCTCCATGAATTACATTCCATTCAGGAACAATGTAATTATCAGCTAGACCGCAAGGATTAAGATTTGATTGGGAATATTTTTTACACATGGTTTCATTCCCATGACTGCATTCATGACAATCTTTTGAATAGCAAGCAACATGATGATGAGTAAATACACGATCACCTATTTTGAAATCAGATATATCAGAACCAATTTTAATTATTTCACCTGCAGGCTCATGTCCTAATCTCATAGATGGTTGACCATATTGTCCAAATACCTTTTCAACATCAGAGCCACATATTCCACAAGACTGCATCTTGATTAGTAATTCATTTGAACCAATATCAGCAAGAGTGAAGTTTTCTATTTCAACTTTAGAATTTCCCCTCACAACAGCTGCTTTCATGATGAATAATTATTTACTCTATATTTATACGCCTAGGATTTTTTTGAGCATTACCCTATAATCGACTTCAGATTTTTCACTTCCAGATGCAGGAAGAGCAAATACCAAAGGCGTGGATTGTTCAGTACGTAATTTTGTTAATTTATCATTGATTTGTTCAGTTAAATCATCACTAACTAGAACTAAACCGACTTCAGAATCATCATATAATTTTTTGATTTCCTCAAAAGCAGCATCAGAAGAATCGACTATTTTTCCTTGAACGCCTGCGAGTTGGAAACTTGTGACAAATACACGACTCCCAATAGTTACTACCTTCATTAAACCTGATTTTTAACACATGCAATTTAATCTTTTCAAACAAAAAATTCAAACATTACCAATTCAAGGAATAATATGGATAACCCGAAAGAGATCGACTCAGTGTATTGGCATGAAGAGAGTAAATCATGGAAGACGAAACTTGTCAAAGTGGAAGAATATCACGGATTTACAGAATGCAAGTACTGCAGAAGACCTATGTCACATAACATAAAGGCAGATGGAGAATTCAAGGTCGTTTATGTAAAATGTGGTTGTTCTAAGAGCTAACTGCAATTTTTGATACAAATAAATGCAATTTCTTGTGTTCCATCCATGCCATGTCGATTTGGAACAATACCTACACGATACTGCATTTCTTCATCGTATTCAATATCAAATTGAGTTGTAAGAGTAACTGCCTTTTGTGGTTGAAGATCCACTAATGACAGTTCAGTGTCACCATAACCAACAAAGATTGGACTAAAACGGGTATTGGAATCATCATAGAGATGTAATTGACCACCGGTAAGTCGCACTATGTCATCACCCTTGTTTTCAGCAGTTACTTGTATTTGGAAATATGTGTGAGTAGGCGTTTCATTAGATGCCTCAATTAATCCCCTATCAATTTCACCTTGTTCAGCTATTTTGAATTCCTTAGTCTTTCCAAGAAAATCAAAATTTGCGACATATTGTACATCAAACATTACATCACCTACTTGAACAGGTTCACCAAAAGAAGAGACCTTAACATCAGTCAAAACTTCACCAGAGTAAAAATAAAATGAAATACCAATTAGTGTAAAGATTGCTACAATTACGATGATTCCGCCGACTCTAACCAATTTAATTTGTATTAGATTATTCGACTATAACTGTACCTTCCATCCATGGATGGACCATACAGAAGTAAGGGTAAGTTCCTGCATCAGCTAATGTCACATCAAAGCTCGCATTTGCCATGATTAATGATGTGTCAAATACACCGTCAGGACCGTTTGCTGCAGTACCACTTGTTGATGTGTGTGGAGCCATGTCAGTGTTTGAAAAAGTTACAGTTCCACCTGCAGAAATTGTTGCAGTTGATGGAGAATAACATTCAGGTTCACATCCAGGTGCACCAGAACCTTCTACAGGTTCAATAGTTACAGCCATTGGGGCTTTAGCGG
>JAOLYM010000010.1 GCA_028343435.1 Candidatus Nitrosopelagicus sp. | reverse complement strand
TCGCACACATCTTTAGCAGTTATAACAACACCATCATCCACATTACTGACTTAACAGGTGCAGAAACAGTTTCAATTAGTTCTGGAGGTCACCATGTTAATGCAGACAGATACGAGTCATCACCTTTTGCGGCAATGAAAGCTGCAAATGTTGTAACAGAATCTGCAAAAACAAAAGGATTCACAGGATTACACATTAGAGTACGTGCCGTAGGAGGAGTTGGTTCTAGAGTCCCAGGACCAGGAGCACAAGCAGCAATTCGTGCACTTGCAAGAGGTGGATTTAGAATTGGAAAAATTGACGACGTTACACCTATCCCACACGATACAACAAGAAAGAAAGGTGGGAAACGTGGAAGAAGAGTTTAGTTAGATTGCATTAACTTTAATTTTATCTTACAATTATTATTTTCCAAATAATTTGCAAGGAAAGTTACAAATTTTTCTTCAGGTTTAGAGCCTTTAGATTTTTTTATTTGTTCAGCAAATTCTTGTTCCATAGACATATGCAGGTCTGCTTTTAAGATCATGTCAATAAATGTCCAACCAAATTTGGATACTGGCTCATTAAGCATATATCCATTTTGAGTATCACATAATTTTTCTAATGTGCTCAAAGTATCTTCAAAAAGAATTCGATCCTTAAGCCAATCAATTGTACTAATCTGAATATAATAGGTCATAATTCATCGTCATTGGTTGTTTTTTTAAATTTATCTGCAATAGAAATGAATTTTCCGTCTTTTTCAACATTGATTTTATTTTCCATTCTAATACTAAGTCCCACAGATCTAAACAACACTAATAATTTCCCACCATCTAATGTTTCATTGATATCACCTGATGAAATCAATTCTCCTAATTTTTCAATAATAATTTTAGATTCATTTGGAAATTGATATTCAGCATTTTGTAATACTTCCATACCACGATGACCTAGACTATTAACTACATAATCACGTAACGAAAGTTTTGGTTTTTGATTTTCGTCAGTTGTATTTTCAGATGATTGATCTTGTATAGATAGATTTTTTTGCATTTCAGCTAATCTTTTAGCCTTTAGCAACTCTAACTCTTTATCTTCATCGCTCATCCCTTAATCACTCCAATTGGAACTAATTTAGCAACTTTAGTTGCTATTCCAAGATTATGAGAGACATTAACAACAGCATCAACATCCTTGTATGCTTGAGGTGTTTCTTCAACCACTCCATCTCTTGTTAGTGATTTTATAAAAATCCCTTTATCATTAAGTGATTTTTTTACTTCAGATTCCGTAAAATCACGTCTTGCTTTTGATCTTGACATCATTCTACCAGCACCATGAGCCGTAGAACCAAAACTAGCTGACATTGAATTTTCACTACCTAAAAGAATCCAACTTCCAGTCCCCATGGAACCAGGAACTAAAACAGGCTGACCGAGATCCCTATATTTTGAAGGAACATCATCCATGTTTGCAGGAAAAGCACGTGTTGCACCCTTTCTATGTACTACAAGATTTTTTTGTTCTCCATTAATTTTGTGTTTTTCAACTTTAGCAATATTATGTGCAACATCATATACCAATTTCATATCTAAATCAGATTCAGATTGTGAAAAAACTCGTTCAAATGATTTTCTTGTCCAGTGAGTTATCATTTGTCTATTACTCCATGCAAAATTTAATGCTGCAAACATTGCTTTTCTATATGATTCACCTTCTTCAGAGGTATTTGGAACACATGCGAGTTCTCTATCTGCTAAATTAATATCATATTTTTCTTGTACTTGTTCAGAAATTCTGAGATAATCACTACAAACTTGATGACCAAATCCTCTAGAACCACAATGTATCAACACAGTAATAGTACCTTCTTGTATTCCCATTCTTTTTGCAGCTTCTTCGTCATGAATTTCTTCTACACGTTGAACTTCAAGGAAATGATTTCCAGATCCTAAACTTCCTAACTGTGGTAGTCCTCGTTTCCTTGCTTTGTCAGATACTTTATTTGGATCAGCATTTGCTATTTGACCATTTTCTTCACAGACATTTGCATCGTCAGTTGTTCCATACCCATTATCAATGGCCCATGAAACACCTTTAACTAAAACTTCATCTAATTCAGATTGAGTTAATCGTACAGCTCCCTTAGAACCTACACCTGATGGAATTGATTTGAAAAGATCATTAACTAATTCACCAAGTTTTGGACGTACTTGTTCTTCAGTGAGATTTGTTCGTAACAATCTAACACCACAATTGATATCATAACCAACACCACCAGGACTGATCATTCCTTCTTCAGCATCCATAGCAGCTACACCGCCAACAGGAAAACCATATCCTTCATGACCATCAGGTAAAACTACTGCATGTTCTTGAATTCCAGGTAAGGTAGATACATTGATAGCTTGCTTTAGCGTTCTGTCAGTCATCATTTTTTGCAATAATGTTTCATCAGCATAAATTGTAACGGGCACTTTCATTCCTAAAGATGAATCTGCATCAATTTGATATTCGTTTTCACCAATTTTTTTTGGTTCTAAATTAGTCATTTCCTATGATAAAAATCTCTTCAGGCAATTTAAATTAAATAACAATTTCTACTAGATAATGAAAAAAGCTATCATTTTAGGAGGTAGTAGAGGAATTGGAAAAGCTATTTCAGATTCATTGAAAAAACTTGATTTGGAAGTTCTTTCAGCATCAAGTACAGATATCGATACTTCAGATTTAGAGAGTGTCAATAAATTTACGGAAAAAAATAGTAGAACAGATATTCTAGTGTTAAACACAGGAGGTCCACCAATAATTGAATTTGGAAAAATTACTAATGAAGATTGGAATAAATATCATAATCAATTATTTGTTGGATTTTGTATGCTATTACAAAAAATTAAAGTTAACGATGGAGGTTATATTTTTGCGATAACATCAAATGTAATAAAAGAACCAAATTCAAAATTAATCATATCAAGTGCATACAGAGCTGCTTTTTCCAGTGTGTTTAAAATTTTGAGTAAAGATTTTGCATCTAGAAATATCAGCATGATCAACATAGCACCAGGTCCAATCAACACAGATAGAACAAAAGAATTAGTTGATAATGTAGGAGAATATGCAGATAGTTTACCAATGCAAAGATTAGGAGAACCTGAAGAAATTGGTAATTTTGTCAGTTCCATAGTGGAAAAAGAGATAAAATATCTCTCAGGAGCAGTAATCAATTTTGATGGTTCAAATTCTAATTTTATTTTCTGACTAGACATAAGTTTATTTTTGTAAAAAATCTACACAAAATAGTGGCAATTTTACCTATAGACAGTGGAAGATACGGCACAAAAGAGATGCTAGAGATTTTTGGAGAACAAAAAAAAGTTGATTATCAATTACAGATAGAAGCTGCTGCTGCATTATCCCAAAGTGAAATAAATCTAATTCCAAAGTCAATTGCAAAAGATATTGCAAAGGCAGCACGTTCAGGAAAGATTACTGCCAAGCGGATTAAACAATTAGAGGCAAAAAGTGATCACGATACCGCAGCATTAGTAGAATCATTAGCGGAGAAATGTAGAAAAGAATCAAGACCATGGATACATTATGGATTAACAAGTAATGATCTTGTAGACACTAGTAATTCTATGCAAATGAGAGATGCAATTAAGATAATTCTACCAAAGGTTGGAAAACTTGCATTACTATTATCAAAAAATGCTGTCAAATACAAAGTACTTCCAGCAGTAGGTAGAACACATGGTCAACATGCAAGTATAATTTCATTTGGCTTGAAATTTGCTAATTGGGCATCAGAAATGGCAACACATCTAGAGCGATTAGATGAGATAAAAAAACGGATTCTCATTTGTAAAACACTTGGAGTTGTAGGAACCGGTTCATTGATGGGTAAAGATGCAGTAAGAGTCCAAGAACGGGTAGCAAAAAAATTATCATTATTTCCTGCCAAGGTTACCACACAAATTATTCCACGTGAAAGGTATGCAGAATATATTTTTCAACTATCACTTTTAGGGGCAACATTAGAAAAAATTTCAATTGAGATAAGAAATCTACAAAGAACTGAAATTGGAGAGGTATCAGAATATTTCAAGAAAGGTCAGATGGGTAGCAGTGCAGTTCCTGTCAAAAGAAATCCAATAAAAAGTGAAAGAATTTCTTCATTGTCAAAACTTTTGCGTAGTCAAATTAACACATCATTTGAAAACATTCCATTATGGCATGAAAGAGATTTATCAAATTCAGCTAATGAGAGATTCACTTTACCAATGGCATCTATTTTACTCGATGAGATGATTGAAACAATGATTAGAATAATTAGTAATTTAAAAATTAATGATAAGCGAGTTCAAGAAAATTTGTATATTACAAAGGGTCAAATTTTTGCAGAATTTGTTCTAGAAGCATTAATCAAAAAAGGTATTCCTAGATTAATAGCATATAGAGATGTACAAAGAGTTGCATTTGAAGCTCACGATAAAAAAATGAATTACATGGATGCATTGATTGAAGATAAGGCTATTTCAAAATCACTTACAGAAAAAGAAGTCAGAGGTATTTTTATTCCTGAAAAACATCTAGGTGCATCACAAATAATCATAAACAATGTAGATAAACACGTAAAATCAGATGTGAAAAAATTATCTAAGTTTTAAAAGCTGTTTGTGAATTTTAGAACCATATTGTAATGCCTTTTTTTGTTTATGAGCAGATATTTCAGGTACACCACAAGATATAGCAAGTTTACGTATAGCATGTTTCCTTTGTAAATCATCAGGATCAATTATTTTTTCAGATATAGGAATAGTTTTTGCAAATGAAATAAATTCTTCATTTAACAATGGTTGTAATATTTTTACATTAAAATTAGAAGTGACATTATTTACTGAAATCATCATTTTTTTCTCATTTTCTAATTTTGTATTCATGACATTCATTACTTCATCAACGCCAATTCCTATCGCTTCACGATATGCATTATAACCACAAAATAATTCATCGATTCCATTTGCAGTTACAACTGTAGAAAGTCCTAGATCCTTGGCTAATTTTGAAACATAGTAAAATGCAATTGAATTTTCATTCCAAGAAAGGTTATCTGTTTTGATAATTCCATTAATTTTTTCACTAATTTCTTGAAAAGATTCTGGCTCTATTTCTAAAATATCATGTTTATATTTTAAAATTTCATTTACTTCTTTTGCAAAATTGATATCATGCGAATCATGAAAACCAATGGTCAAAAGATGAATATCATATCCATTATCGTGTAATAATTTTGCAATTAAGGTACTATCGACACCACCTGAAAATGCAACACCAACAGAATTATCTAAAACCGTATTTTTGATAGCAAGTTGTATCTCATCTAATAATTGATTCATAATTTTGTGAATTGAATTGTATAATTTATTATTGTTCATATATCGTGCAATAGTATGGGATTGGTAAAACTTTCAGTTAGTGAGATTGAAAATGGACTGAAAGAATTGAACGGGTGGACAGTAGTAAATGGAAAATTGCATAAAGAAATGGAATTCGTTAATTTTGATGAGGCATGGAAATTTATGACAATAGCGGTTGTAGAGATTCAAAAAATGAATCACCATCCAGAATGGTTTAATGTCTACAATAAACTCGTAATTGATCTTATGACACATGATGTAGGAGGAATTTCTGAAAATGACATGAACCTTGCAAAATTTTTAGATGAGATTAAGTAATTTCAACACTTTAGAGATTTATAGACAAAGAACAAGATTTCATACATGGAACCAAAAATTGCACAAAAAGCATGGGACCCAAAACTTGAAAATGCAATTTTAAAAAAATGGGAAGAAGAAAAAATCTATGACTTTCAATTAAGCGATAATAATTATACAATAGATACTCCACCACCATATCCATCAGGAAGACCATGGCACATAGGAGCAGCATCACATTATGCACAGATAGATATGATTGCAAGAACCGCAAGAATGTCTGGAAAGAATGTGTATTTTCCAATCGGTATAGATAGAAACGGTTTACCTGTTGAGTTGTACACAGAAAAAAAACACGGAATACGAATGAGAGAAACAGAAAGAGGTGAATTTTTAGAGTTATGTGAAAATGCATTAGATGATTTAGAAGCTGAAATGATTCAGATAATGAAAAGTCTAGGATTAAGTGGAGATTTTAAAAATTATTACAGGACCGATTCAGAAGATTATAGAAAATTTACACAAGAGACATTCATTGATCTTTGGAAGAAAGGAGTAATCTATCTTGCAACAAGACCAAATAATTATGATTGGGTTTCGGGTACAACGATTGCAGATGCAGAAATTGTGTATGAAGAAATTCCAACAAAGCTAGTTTACATGAAATTTATCACTAAAGAAACTAAGAAAGAAATAATCATAGCAAGTACAAGACCAGAATTACTATGTGCATGTAAAACAGTCATAGTTAATCCAAATGATGAAAGATATTCAGATTTAATTGGGAAAGAGTTGATTGTTCCACTTACCAATAGCGAAGTGAAAATTACACCACATCATTCTGCAAAAATTGAATTTGGTTCAGGTGCAGTAATGGTTTGTAGTTATGGTGATCAAAACGATGTGGCATTATTTAGAGAATTACAATTAGATGAAGTTATTGCAATTGGACTTGACGGTAGGATGACAGAAGTGGCAGGAGGGTATCAAGGATTGAAACCAAAACAAGCTAGAACCAAAATTATTGAAGATTTAGAAAATGCAAATCTTGTAGAAAAAATTGAAGATATATCACATAGAACACCATTATCTGAAAGAAGTAAAACTCCAATTGAGATTGTTCCAATGGAAGAATATTATCTAAAACAGAAAGATTCACTGGAGAAAATGAAGAAATTAGGAGAAGAAATAGAGTTCCATCCAAATATGCACAAACAAATTTTGATGAATTGGTTAGAATCAATCTCTATTGACTGGCCAATTTCTAGAAGAAGATTCTATGGCACTGAAATACCAATTTGGTATTGTAATGAATGTTCAGAACCATTTGTTCCAGAACCTGGAAAGTATTATCGCCCATGGAAGGATAAATGCCCAGCAGAAAAATGTGAAAAATGCGGTAATATGGAATTTACTGGAGAAGAAAGAACGTTTGATACTTGGATGGATTCTAGTGTATCGCCATTATTTGTTACAAAATTTAACAGAGATGAAGAATTCTTTAAGAAAACATATCCTACTGCAATTAGACCACAAGCAAAAGATATTGTCAGAACTTGGTTATACTATACATTATTACGATGTGAAAAATTAACTGGAGAAAAACCATGGTCTGAAGCATGGATAATGGGTTATGGATTAGATGAAAAGGGAATGAAAATGAGTAAAAGTAAAGGTAATGCAATTGATCCTTTACCAGTAATTGAAAAATCAGGTGCAGATACTTTTAGATTTTGGAGCGCAAGTGAAATAAATCAAGGTTACGATTTTAGATGCTCAGAACAAAAAATTGAATCTACAAGAAAATTTTTAAGTAAATTATGGAATGTTTCAAGATTTCTATCTAGCTTTCCAGTAATCAAATCAGGTCAATTATCAGAATCAGACAAATGGATATTATCTGAACTTGATAAATTAATTTCAGTTTGTAAAGAAGGATATTCAAAATATAATTTCTTTATTCCATCTACTGCAATTAGAGAATTTACATGGAATATTTTTGCCGCACAGTACATAGAGATAGCAAAAGCAAGAGCATATGGAATTGGTTTCACAGATGAAGAAAGAGACGGTGCAATTTTTACATTACACAAAGTTTTATCCACAATATTGAAACTTTTAGCACCAATTACACCATTCATTACAGAACATCTTTGGCAAACATTATACTCACAAGATAGCATACATGAAGAAAATTTACCAGACATAGAAAATCTAAATGATATGTCAGAAATGACACAGTTACTTTCAGAATTTAATTCAAAAGTATGGAATGAAAAGAAACAAAAGGAACTTTCATTAAAAGATTCAATAAAAATTGATGTTCCAGAAATATTAAATCAATTTAAAAAAGATTTGATTGCTATGCACAATTTAGAATCTAATTAAGATTATCAACTAATTTTACAAATGATTTGTGTAATGAAATATCTCTTGTAAGTTCAGGATGAAATGCAGTTGCAAGAATATTCCCTTGTTTTACTGCAACAATTTTTTCGTTGAATTTTGCTAATATCTCAACATCAGAACCAATTTCAGATACAGATGGTGCACGAATAAAGACACCATTAAAAGAAGAGATTCCAACATTCTCCATTGAAATTTTTGCTTCAAAAGAATCTTTTTGACGCCCAAAAGAATTTCTTTCAATTTTTACATCTAGAACATCTAAAAGAGGTTGTTCAACTTTACCTACAATCTTGTCTTTGGAGTTTTTTGATAGAAATATCATTCCGGCACATATACCGAATACTGGCATTCCTGATTCGATTTTTTCTTTAATTTTTTTTAATCCACCATTTACAAGAGACATTTGACCAATTACAGTACTTTCGCCTCCAGGAATTATCAAACCATCAAGTTCAGATATTTGCTCTATTGTTTTGACTTGTACAACAGTTCCATCAATACCTAATTCACTCATAGAAGCCATAGTGGCTAAAAAATTTTCAGTTACATCGCCTTGTACTGCAAGAATGCCAATCTGAATTTTACTCATACAGTACTACCTCTTTCTTGCATTTTCAAATCTAAATTTTTTACATCCAAACCAAGTAACGATTGTCTTTCATCAATCATTTTTTGTGCTTCTTTTACTTTATCTGGTTCTTCCCAGAAAGTTGTAGCTAAAACAACAGCACGAGCACGTTCTTGAGCATCTTCAGCCTTGAATATTCCTGAACCTACAAAAATTCCATCACAACCTAATGACATGAGATAAGCAGCATCTGCAGGAGTTGCAATTCCTCCGGCGGCAAAATTTACAACAGGTAATCTTCCAATTTTTGCTGTCTCTTCAACTAAATCATAAGATACTTTGAATTCTCTAGCCATTTTAACAAGTTCTTGCTTGTCATCAGAATCGTACATACTTTTGATAGTACGTAGTTCTTCATTGACTTTTTTAATATGATAAATTGCTTCTGCAACATTTCCAGTTCCAGGTTCACCTTTAGTTCTAATCATTGCTGCACCTTCTTCAACTCTTCTTAATGCTTCACCTAAAGAGCGGGCACCATTTACAAATGGAGTGGTGAAATCCCATTTCCAAATATGATGATATTCATCAGCAGGAGTTAAAACTTCAGATTCATCTATCATGTCAACATTAGTTTCATCTAGAACATTTGCTTCATACATATGACCAATTCTACATTTAGCCATAACAGGTATTGTTACATTGTCCATGATTTCTTCTATAATTCTAATACTTGCAGTTCGTGCTACACCACCTGCTTTTCGTACATCAGAAGGTAATTTGTCCAATACCATTACAGATACTGCGCCAGCTTCTTCAGCTATTTGCGCTTGTTCAACATTTGTAACATCCATAACAACGCCATTTTTTAGCATATGTGCAAAACCACGTTTGAGTGTGGAAGTACCACGAACAATTGAATTAGAATCAATTTTTCCACATATTGCTCCTTTTGAATCAGGAATATCTCCAGAAAGTGGAATCATAGACTATCTGTGCCCCATCGATATTTATTCCCTTATGATCTCCATTATTAATTCCAATTCTTCTTGGACCATTGTAATAATTGGAGGAATCATTTTTTCTGTTGCGTTAGGTTCAGGCCAGTATAATTGATTAGTATCTTCATTTAATGTAATTTTAAGACCAAATTTTTGATAGGTTTCAATTCCTTCTTTTATAGAAAATGATTCAAATGGCAATGACAAAAAACCAGTTTCTTTAATCATTGCGACAAGTTTGATTCTTTGTGAGTTATCTATTTTAATGATTTTTGGTGAACTAACTTTTCCATCTTTAGTGATAGAGTAAGTTACTGTACCATCATTTTTTATTACAATAATTTCCGTTTGGTCTGCAGTGATTCTATCAGTTATACCGGGTGAAACATTTCTAAGATGATGCGTGGTGAATTCTATTTCTGATTTATCAGATGGATCTACTGCAGTCTTTGCTATTTCTGGTGCGGTGACTAAAGGAATTACAATTATTATTGCAAAAATTATTGGAATTGCACCACCAACAAGAAGAATAGGTTTTACCATTTTACTGCAAATATTGCTAATTTGCAAATAAACGTTAGCAATAGTTAAAATTCCCGCTCAATATTTGAATTCTTGTGGGTTCGTAGCCTAGCCTGGTAGGGCGACGGTCTCCAAAACCGTCGATCGTCGGTTCAAATCCGATCGGGCCCACTTACGATGTTTTATTTTTTAAAACATTCAAAGCAGAACCAGCTGTGAACCATTCAATTTGAGAAGAGTTGTAAGAATGTTTAAGAATAATATTTTCAGAATTGCCATCAGAATGTTGCAATTTACATTCAAATGATTTATCAGGTTTGAAATCAGTTAAACCTGAAATACTAATTTTATCATCTTCTTTAATTTTGTCATAATCATTAGAGTCTTCAAATGTTAATGCAAGAATGCCTTGTTTTTTGAGATTTGTTTCATGTATTCGTGCAAAAGATTTTGCAATTACAACAGCACAGCCTAAAAATCTAGGAGTCATTGCAGCATGTTCACGACTGCTTCCTTCACCATAATTATTATCACCAACTATAACCCAACGCATATTTTTTTCTTTGTAACTTCTTGCAATATCAGAACAATTTTCAATATTGTTCGAAAGAATACTCTTTGCTTTGCCAACTTCATCATTGAATGCATTTACAGCACCTAGAAGTAGATTATCACTCAAGTTATTAAGATGACCACGAAGACGAAGCCAAGGACCTGCAGGAGAAATATGATCAGTTGTACATTTTCCTTTTGCTTTTAAAATTAAATTTAATTCAATGAAATCATTTCCATCCCAAGGAGAAAATGGTTCAAGTTTTTGTAATCTATCACTTTTAGGATCTATCAAAACATTAACATTTTCAGGATTCTCGGATGGAGAAACATAAACTCCCTCAGTATTTACAAATCCATTGGCAGGTACTTCAGGAGCAATCTCTGGTGGGGATAGTTTGATTTTTTTACCATCTTTTCCCTCAAGTGAATCCTCTAGTGGGTTAAATGATAAACTTCCTCCAAGTGCAAGTGCAGTTATGATTTCGGGACTGGCTATGAAATTCATTGTATCACGTTTTCCATCATTACGACCAGGAAAATTTCGATTAAATGACGTAACGATTGAATTTTTTTCTCCTTCTTTAAGTTCGGGTCTTTGCCATTGACCAATACATGGACCGCATGCGTTAGCAAGGACTGTTGCACCGATTGATTTTAGTGTATCAATTTGTCCGTCTCGTTCAATTGTAGAACGAATTTGTTCAGAACCAGGGGTTACTAACAGTGGTATTTTTGCCTTGATTCCATGTTTTTCAGCCTGTTTGGCAACACTTGATGATCTAGACATATCCTCATAAGATGAATTTGTACAACTTCCAATTAAAGCGACAGAGATTTTATCAATATACTCTTTTGAATCTACTTCATCAGATAATTTTGAAATTGGTCTTGCAAGGTCAGGTGTATGTGGTCCAACCACATGTGGCTCAAGAGTTGAAAGATCAATTTTAATAACCTTATCAAAAAATTGTTCGGGATTTTTTTCTACCTCAGGATCAGCTTGAAGTAAAGTAATGTGATCATTGGCAAGAGATGCAATCTCTTTTCGATTTGTTGAATTCAGATATGTCTCCATTCTTTTATCATAAGGAAATATTGAACATGTTGCACCAATTTCGGCACCCATATTGGTAATTGTCGCTTTACCAGTGCAGCTAATTGATTCTACACCAGGACCAAAATATTCAATAATAGAATTTGTACCACCAGATACTGAAAGTTTTCCTGCAACGTATAATATAACATCTTTAGGTGCAGTCCATCCACTTAGTTGACCCTTAAGATAAACACCAATTCTTTTTGGATAAAGTAATTCCCATGGCATGCCAGCCATAGTTTCTGCTGCATCAAGACCTCCAACACCAACAGCTATCATTCCTAAACCGCCAGCATTTGGGGTATGAGAATCAGTTCCAATCATCAAACCACCGGGGAAGGCATAATTTTCTAAAACTACTTGATGAATTATTCCAGCACCGGGATTCCAAAATCCAGCACCATATTTGCTAGATGCAGTTTCAAGAAATTTGTAGACTTCATTATTTTCATACATTGCTAATTTTGTGTCAGACTTTCCTTCAGTCCTTGCTTGGATTAAATGATCACAATGAACAGTTGTTGGTAATGTAACTGATTTCAAACCAGCTTGCATAAACTGTAGCATTACCATTTGACCAGTAACATCTTGTAATGCTACACGATCAGGTCGAAGAAATACATAATTCTTTTTTTCATCTAAAAGTTTATCCAAAAATTCATCTTCAAGATGCCCAGAAAGGATTTTTTCGGTAAGAGTAAGAGGTCTTTTTAAGGTGATTCTAAATTTTGAAATGTTTTTTTCTAATTTAGCATATACTTCTTTAACCATTTTGGGAGTGGTTTCTATTGCAATTTTAGACAATATTTCATAATGGAATTTTCAGTTTATAAACGGTCAGTGATAGATTTTTTAGAATTTTAACATACAGTTATAAGAGAAAATGGAATATTTGCTTTGTGTTTTTATTATTAAAATGCCAATCAACTAGGAGATGTAACATCCATGGTTAAGAAGGGTTTTCCAAAATTCGGTATGTCACAAGCTGGTGCATATGTTACAGCATTAAAAAATTATAATTTACCAGATTTTATTCTAAAATTAGTTGCAAAAGATACAGACTCTGAGCTTTTAGAAAGAGGAAGAATTGATGACAGATTACAAAGTATGAATGATACAGCATTAGAATTACTAAATAAAATTTTTGTTGATTGTGAAGAAGATAAAAAAGGAAAATATGCACAGTATAGATTTTTTGCATATGTTTCCAGTATGTATCATAAATGTGAGGTTTTAATCAATGAAAGTATCCCAGGAAAATCTGGAAAAGATCATAAAATTCCAATTTCTATAAAAAGCAACGGAATGTATATGGCAATTGCATTTAACAAAGCAACAGGAAATGCAATAAATAAAAAAGATGTTGCAAAATTTTATGAGATTGCAGACGATGTAAAAAGTGGAGAACATGGAACACAACTTATCGATGCAATTTATGGCTCATCAGTAGGTTTCAAAGGTGATGCATTGATCGAGTTAGAAAATCTTAGTAAAACAAGAAAAGATGATGCAGAAAATAAATTAGAATTCAAAACTGCAAATTTTGAAAATAGAATTTACTCTGTTGTAAAATGTTAGTAATCTATTGTTGATATATCCATTGAAAGAAATTTTGGTTTATTTTCAGTAACTTGAAAATTTTCATCATATTGAATAAAAGGTAAATCATTGAAAAGATGCTGTGTTTGTAAATCATGAACATCTTCAATGTAACGTTTATGTTTTTTCTGTCTTAGCATTTCATGTAAAATTTCATGACATACAGTAGTACAATTTTTTTCTGCAAGAAATAATTCATCATAACCATTTTTTGGTTTTTGCCAAAGAGCCATTCCAAAATTCTCAGCGTGAAATCCCTCACATGTACAATCAGTCCAGAAAGGTCTGAAATGTGTCAAGTAAAAATGATAAATTTCTTTTCCACGTTGACGATGATCATCCAATAAAGTATGAGAATCAAGTTTTTGAAGTATACTACGTGGTTCTGTAATCATTTCATCACATTGAATTTCATACGATATTGAAAAATTTTCATTAATCCATTTTTGGAAAAATTTTGCCATAGATTTTACATATTCAAATTCTTCTTTACGATGTGGTAGATCTTCTTCCTTGATTACAAAAATAAAGTGTAAGAGCATTTTAACAAAAAGGGTAGTGATTAGGTTTGACCTTCTATGCCCATTAGGGTTAGGGTTGATCTAATCTTTTCTATTTTTCTAATCTTCCAGGTAATTGTTTCACGTAATGCTTCAACTGTTGACGATTCAATTTTTGCCAAAATGTCGTAAGCACCAAATGTACCGTGAACTTCTATTACTCCTTCTAGATTTTTTAACTGACCGATAATTGCTTCCTCAGAACCAAGCTCACAGTTAATGAGTACATATGCTGTTGCCATAGAAAAACTACAACGTTCATGTATATCAATTATCCTATTGAGAAAATTATTTATCAGATAATTTTAAAATAGTTTTCCAAATATTTGGAGGGACAGGCATGAAAGATAATCTCATTATTCGTAATAGTTCCCAATTTTTGAAACTTTTTTGTAGTTTCATTTCGTCAAGTGTGATAGGAGTTTTGAATAATTTTTTAAATTTTACATCTACAACAATGAATCGTTTGTTATCCTCTTTTGGGTTAGGGTATGGATCAGAAGTAATTGTCATAATTCCAACTGCCTGTCGTTCAATACCAGTATGATAATAGATAATTTCGTCACCTTTTTTTGCATCACGCATAAACTTTAGTGCTTGATTATTATGGATACCATCCCAAACAGTTGTTTTGTCTTTTTTTAGATCAAGAATATGATAACCCCGTGGCCCACTTGGTTCCTGTTTTGCAAGCCAATAATTTACCATTTCAATCAAAATTATTTTTAGAAATGCACATTTAAAATTTTAAAAGATGTCCCCCGGTCCTGACTCGCAAAAAATCATTGGTTTTAGCCAAATCCTCATTTCAGATCTGAAACCGGGGTTGCCCGATATGTCGCAAACCTGGGTGAATTAGAAATCATTGTAATCATTACGATCTCGTCATCCTAATCCGTCTGAATGCGTGCTCTTTGGGCATTACCTAATTTCAGCTAGTCAAATATTAATCCAGATAATTTTATCTCAAAACCTACTACAGAAGTTCTGATTCTGAAATTTTCTAATATATTAGAATCAATTTCTCCAATCTCTCCAACTTTCTTCTCATTGACAAAAATATCAGCATGTCTGCCTTTTGAAAATAATTCATTATTTTTGGAAGTTTTTGTTTCTGAATTAATTTTAAAATTGGTTCTAAGAAGAGACTGCATTATTGCTTTAATTTCAGAGTAACTTGTGTCCTTGTATGCAATTATTATTGCCAAATTGATTGATTCGTCAATAGGTTTTCCTTTAGAAAATACGACACCGGTTTCAAATAATTTTTGTGGATATGATTCATGAATATTTTTTGAAAGATTGTCTAACAAGCTAGGTAACAATGAATCACGAAGAATTGTATGCTCTTGACTTTTTGAATCCAGTACAGAAATTATTTGAGATGAATCTCTTTTTGTCATTTCGTATAAAACTTTTTTACTTGTAAGACTAGAGTTCATTGCTTCAAGGAATCCAAGACCAACGGCAGTTTGACTAATCAATTTTGTTTTAATTGTTACATCATTTTTTTGACCAATTGTTGTAGATGGTGATAATTTTGGCTCAATGTTTGCAATTCCATATCCAAGTGCAATTTCTTCTGTTAAATCCATGGGACTGAATATATCAAATCTATATCGAGGAATAATGCATGTGATTTTTTTACCTTTGACTGATGCATCTAATCTACATTTTTTTAGACATGTCACCATATTTGATGGACTCATTTCTATTCCAATTATTTCAGAAGTGAATTTTGGGTCATAGATCATGATTTTTTCCTTTAGTTGAGGTGTAGAATTTTTGTTTCCGGTAATTTTTAATTCATTAAATTCAAATCCAGCAGTTTGTAAAATTGATACTACTACAGAAAGCATGTCTTCGGCTGCCTCCTTATCAATTCCGGTTACTTCAATCAGAATATTTTTAGTGTTTGGTGTGACAGTTGTTAATCGAGAATTAATTATTGGAGGAAAGGAGATGGTATTTTGGTCTGAATCAAAAATTATAGGTACATTTTTGGCATTTTCAATTACTGAACCATAATTTTGTCCTACCTCAGTATTAGTTAAAATTTCATTAATTGTTTGTTCAGTACTACCGTTTAATGGGATGAATTTATGATCTCGCGAGACAGTTGTGTAAGTTAGTGGAAAAGAGATCTTATCAGCATCATGTAATCCAATAGATGATTTTTTTCTTTTCCTTCCTATTCCATCGTGCAGGTCTTCTTGCATGTTCATCAATTGTTTGATTGCAACATCATCTAATTTTCCATTACTTGCGATTATTCCGGTTACATATGGTCGAATCTTCGTTACAGTTGAATCAACCTTAATTGAATAATTTCCTTTTTTCCTGATGGGTGTTTTTTGAATTCCTTTTTTTATTCCTAATAGACCTTGTAAACCAGTTGCAATTCCATAATCTGTAGAGTAATCAGGTCTATTTGGACTATATTCAATTCTAATTTCATCTCCTTCTTCAGATTCAATATCTAAACCAAGAAATGGCAACACATCAAGAATTTGTTTACGTGTGACATTTCCTGAAACTAATTTTCTAATTCGATTAATGTTTAACTCAACAACAGGCAATTATGCGCTCCTCAACCAACTTAGATTATTGTTGTAAAATTCTCTGACATCATCTAGTTCATACTTTAGCATTGCAATTCTTTCAATTCCTCCTCCCCAAGCTAAAACAGGTTTGTCAATACCAAGTGGCTTTGTTACTTCAGGTCTAAAAATTCCCATACCAAAAAGTTCAATCCATTTTCCTAATTTTTCATTATACACCATTGTTTGTAGAGACGGTTCAGTGTATGGAAAAAATGTTGGCCAAAATTTAATTTTTGTTAACCCTAATTTTTTATAAAATTCTTTTTGGATTCCCATTAAATCTCGTAATGTAGTATTGTTTCCAATAACAATTCCCTCAATTTGATTAAATTCAACAAGATGTTTGTAACTAACTTTTTCATTTCTGAATACTCGGCCTAATGAAAATATTCTTGCATTTTCAGGTTTTTGTTCTGCAAGATGCTTTATAGTGACACAGGTAGTATGTGTTCGTAAAACCATTTTTTGTGATTCAGATAATTTCCAGTCATATTTCCAATTTTTATTATGAGATGAAGATACATTTTTTATTTGAGATGATGTAGCAGGGTTTTTTGATTCTAGATTTTCTAGATAGAAAGTATCTTGCAGTTCTCTTGCAGGATGATCTTGAGGAGTGAACAAAGCATCAAAATTCCAGAAACTAGATTGTGTCATATTTCCTAAGATTTCAGAGAAACCAAGATTTACAAAGATTTCACGTATTTCATCAATAGTATCTTGTAATGGGTGAGTTCTAGCTGCAAAAATAGAAGGTACATCTGCTTCAACATCAATTGCTCCACTGGAAGATGCACTAGTATCAAGAGAAAGTGCAGTGTCGGTTAATGATATGGTTTTTGTTTTTTCCGAAGTTTCTATAATGTAATTTGGTCTAGAAAGTAAAATTTTCATAGCTAAAGGATTGGAAATTTGTTCTTGTGAGATAGTTTTTTCTCCTATGAATGAAAGAAGTTTTTCTTCAGGTGTTTCTATTGGTTTTTCTTTGATTGATACTAAAGATTCAGAATTATTTTTTTCAATTTTTATCCAACCATTTTTTTTAGCATTGGCAATTGCCACATTAAATCCAGCACCAGATAATGCAGAACGAATTTGATCAAATGTTTTAGGTTCATCTTTTAGCATATTGATGAGCTTTCGTTCAGGCAATCCATTTTTTAGAGAATCAAATCCATTTGGACCTAAGGAGAAGGTTACTTTTTGAGATTCATCCACTATCGCTAAGTCCTTCAATCGTAACCATTCAATTCCTCTACGAACTTGATCAATTGAAAGTTCAGTATTTGTTGATAATTGCTCAGGAGTTTGATTTGGAACTTTTTGTAGTGTTTCTAAAATTTTTTTTTCTATATCATGAAAAACTTGCGACACAGTACAACGTCCCAAAAAGACTTTTTAAAGCTTAACCTAAGTCAAACTTGAATGTCATCAGATGAATTTATCGTAACTCCATGGAACGTGGAAGGAGACATAGATTATGATAAATTAACTAAACAATTTGGAACTCAAAAAATTTCACCGGAAATTCTATCAAAAATAAAGCAGATTACAGGAGAAGATCATTTCATGTTAAGACGAGGAATTTTCTTTTCTCATAGAGATCTAAATGTTATTTTGGAAACTTTTGAAAAAGGAAAAAAATTCTTCTTGTATACAGGACGAGGTCCATCAGGTAATACCCACATTGGTCACTTGGTTCCATGGGTTTTTGCAAAATGGTTACAGGAAAAATTTGATGTAAATATCTACTTTCAGTTAACAGATGATGAGAAATTTTATACAAAATCTGACTTGACGTTGGAAGATACAGGTAAATTTGCATTAGAAAATGCATTAGACTTTATTGCACTTGGATTTGATCCCGAGAAAACAAAGATAATAATCAATACCAGAAATATCAAGAAATTATATCCTATTGCAGCTCAAGTTGCAAAGAAAATTAATTTTTCAAATACAAAAGCCGTATTTGGTTTTACAAATGATACTAATGTTGGGATGATTTTCTACACATCATTACAATCAGCACCATGTTTCATTGAAGATTTACCAGTGTTAATTCCACTTGGAGTAGACCAGGATCCTCATTTCAGAATTACCAGAGATGTTGCACCAAAAATAAACAAACCAAAACCAGCTTTAATACATAACATTATGATTCCATCTCTAACAGGACCTGGTGGAAAAATGTCAGCATCAGATGAAAAAAGTACTATCTATACAACAGATTCCCCAGAAGTAGTAAAAAAGAAGATTAACAAATATGGATTTTCAGGTGGACAAGTGGATATTGAGAAACATAGAGAACTGGGTGGAAATCCAGATATCGATGTATCTTTTCAATATCTAAGAATATTCTTTGAACCAAATGATGAAAAATTAAAGAAAATTTATGAAGATTATAAATCAGGTAAAATGCTAACTGGAGAATTGAAATCAATTTTAATTGAAAAAATTAATTCATTTTTGAAAATACATCAACAAAAACGAGAAGAGGCAAAAAAGAATTTATCAAAATTCCTACTATCAGATGAATAAAGTAGAGATTGTCACACAAGACAAGTATGAAGCATTGAAGTTAGCTAGCTTAATTTTTGTAAAAGAAGGAAATGAAACCTTCATTACAGAAATAATTGATGTGTTTGAAACAGAGGTTGTAATTTCTATAAAAGACAAATCCGTACACAGTTTAGTGTTAAAAGATAAAGAACAAGTTTCTAGATTTACAGATTTCATGCAATCAGTTATTGAGAAAAAAGCCAAGATTGTTAATACTTCAACAAATGAGGAATTTGTAGAAATTGTTAAAGAAAATCTAAACTAACGATTTATCCATTTCAAAACCTAATATTTCTTGAACTTTCAAGAAATAAAGCTGAGTGGAATAAGGCATTTGTGGCAAATTATTTTCAACTGCAATCATAAAATATCGAACTGCTCTTTTGGAGATATCAAGATTGAATTTCATTGGTAAAATTGGATCTTGTTTTACATTGATTTTATCTTGTAACCATGGAGGAGCCATTTCTTTCGTGTCGGCAATAATTTTCTGATACCAAAAAGACAGATGAACTGGTTGTAGTCCTTTTTGTAATTGCTGAACATCATTCTGTAATTTTTGTAATAATGGATGAATTATTGACATTATAAAATATCGAAAATTTTTGTTTTATCAGGATTACTCAATTTATGAACAGCGATTAGTCAACTAAGATATTTCCAGAACTATCAATTTCAGAATTTCGTATACGTGTAGATGAGATTCTGTTTCCGTCTGATGCCATTTTCATAGGAATAATGATGATTTCGACAGGGTCAAGTTTTCGTTCTTTGCGTAAAGCATTCAAAATATCACCTTTTTTGCGGGTTTCTTCACTTACTACCAAAGCATCAACATCCCCTTGAATTACTGCAGGACCAAAATCATCATCTAATTTTGCAATCTCAAAAGAACAATCAGGGAATTTTTCATGAATTATTTTTTCTAGATTTTCAGATCTCTGTTCAAAATTATTTATGATCTTTTTATCGTTCTTTGAAATAAAGGCGTCAGATGTTAGACCAATTATTATTTTATTAGAAATAGATACTGCTTTTTGGATTAATTCGATATGGCCGACATGAATGATATCAAAAGTACCACCTAATGCAGTTATGTTAAACATCACGTATAGGGATGGTTTTGTTTAACATAAACTCTCGGATTCTGTAAAGAAATATGATTTATCAAATAATATTGAATTAAAGAAAAATAAAATAAGTAAAAAGATTTGATAGAAGATTATCTTCTTTTCTTCATTCCAGTAATTGCGAACCAGTAAACTAGTCCCGGTGCTAGACCAACAATTAGTGGAATCCAAACTGCTATTGAGGCTTCATAACCTGCCATAGTAAATTTCTCATATCAATGATATTTAAATCCACCTTCATGTTCGATATTCGAAAATGATCGATTAATAAAAAATGGTGGACTCGAGGGGATTTGAACCCCTGACCCCTCGCGTGCAAGGCGAGTATTCTACCAGTCTAAACTACAAGCCCATTAACTGCTTGAATAATTGTGAGAGTTTAATTGTTGTCTTTTAGAATATCTGAAATCTTTTTATTTCTTATAGAAATTGATTTTTTTATGGTTAAGTTAGAATCAGTTATTTCATTAAAAACTGGCGACAGTGCACCAGAATTCAATCTTAAAGGAATTGATGATAACATGCATTCTCTAAATGATTATTCAAAAAAAGGATTATTGATTATCTTCATGTGTAATCATTGTCCATTCGTAAAAGCAAAAATCGATGCAATTAAAGAACTACATGATAAATTCAAAGATAATATTTCAATTGTGGGCATTAACAGTAATGATTCCGTAAAATATCCAGATGACGATTTCGATAGTATGAAAGCTGTTGCTAAAGAGAAAGGACTAGAGATCGACTATCTAGTCGATGAGACCCAAGAAATCGCAAAAAAATATGGAGCAGTATGTACACCAGATCCATTCTTGTTTGACTCAGATAAAAAATTAATTTTTCATGGACGAATTGATGATGCTATGAGTCCAGAAGCAGAAGTAAGTGAAAAGGTGATGATAAACAATATTCAGAAATTCTTAGAGGGGCAAAAAATTGAAAAAGATTTTGATCCTTCAATCGGATGCTCAATCAAGTGGAAAGAACAGCAAACTTAAATGACCAAATCCTCGAAAATTTTCGAGGGCTCGTAGCTCAGCTTGGCTAGAGCGTTCGACTGATAATCGAAAGGCCATGAGTTCGAATCTCATCGGGCCCATTAATTTACTATAGATTTTCATATTTTGTATTAGACCATTGAAGAATATCTTCAAGTTTTGGAGATGACAAATCTCCTTTAATTTTGACTTTTTTCCCGGTTTTTCCAGATAACACAATAAACAAATTATTCTCAGATTTTTCCTTTACAGAATAAAATGAATCAGAAATGAATTTCAAACCTTCTTCAGTTTGAGAAAATACAAGAATTATCATCACACCCTCTTTTGATTTCCAAGTTTTTGAAAGCAATTTTCTAAGTTCAAGATCAAATAAAACATCAATTGATGACGACATATCACCAATAGAAAATACGTTCCAATTTTGAGAACGAAATGCAGCTCCTGCAGATTCAGAAATTAACGAAGACTCAGAATCAGCGGATAATATTATTATATTTTTTCCAGATTCAGAATGACTTGAATGATGAGTGATCATTTGGACAGAATTTGAGATTATTCCAGTCATCAATTGTTCTTCAGATTTTCCAATTTTTCCATCATCAAACAATTTTTGTACTTGAGGAATTGTTGGAAGAATTATCTCAGTGATGATTTTATCCATTTTTGCTTTAGAATTAATACAATTTTTTATCAAATTGTAAGCAGGTTTTTCAGTACAATCAATTACATGTGAAGCAAATTTTTCTTGTGCCAAAAAATAATCGTCTGGAAAATTTAATTGTTCAATATCATCATCGACAAACCATAGGTTCAGATTTCCAATACTTTGCTGTGTAATAGTACCTTCTGCTGCAAATTTATTCAAATATTTGGACATTGTTACACGATTAATCTTTAGCTTCTCAGAAATTTCAACTCCAGATATTCCAGATTTTGATGAATGAAGAAGTTTTATCAAACGGAATTTTACTTCAGTCTCATCGTAACCACGAGCCATATGAAAATACTAGATACCTATCGTATAAAGTCTAATTATAATAAAAAATGATTTACGCATAAGGTAACAAATTTGATGGATAAAACATTATATATTGGTACTTGAAAGTACGGTAAGAGAAAGTAAAATGCCAAAACCAGGATTCAAATCAATAACAATTTCAGAAACAGTTTATGAAAAGTTCTTTGATGTTTACGAAAAAAATAAAGATAAACTAACTATGAAAGGCGTGAATAGTTTCGCCGGCTATATTACATACATGTTAGAGGGTTCAATGCTAAAAGATAAGACATTTGCAAAATATGCACCAAAATTAGAATTAATGTCAATTGAGGATGATAGAGTAATTCTAAAAAATAATATTCAAAATAGAATTGCAGAGATTGTTCTTCAAAGAGGAGAATTGTATTGTGAATTATGTGAGGCAAAAGATTGTCACTGTATTGGCTATGCATGGTCAATACCAGAAATTTATGAGAAATTAAATTCCAAAGGTCTCAGAAATAATAGATAAAGTGGAGGGGGAGGGATTCGAACCCTCGAACTCCTGAGAGACGGGATCACCCATTATTATGATCTTAAGTCCCGCGTGTCCAAAAGCATGATGCTTTCTTTGGCCAGGCTTGACTACCCCTCCACTAGAAAAACAACAATTTGCGAGAAATTTAACAGTTGATGTTGAGAAAAAAGTAATGAAGAATTATAAGGATTCCAGATATTGAAAAATTCATGCTTCGATAGCTCAGCCTGGTAGAGCGTTACATTGGTAATGTAAAGGTCGTGGGTTCAGATCCCGCTCGAAGCTTTAATAATTTTTGATGATGATTTCTTTGTGTCCAGTTCTCTTTTGAGCATTAGAGTTGATTGCACGATTTGCATTTATTGAAGAAATCTTCCAATGCTTTTCTGAGAAATAATCTTTAACGACTTTTGAATTTGAATTTGAGAGTAATACATGGCATCCCTTTGAGCTAAGCTGATTTGCTAAATCAACTAATCTCTCAAGGTCTTTTTCTGTGAAATCCCGGTGAGTGTAACTGGTGAAATTTGCAGTACTGCTAATTGGCTGATATGGAGGATCAAAATATACCAAATCACCTTTCTTAACATCGTCTAAAACTGCCTCAAAACCTCTGCATGAAATTTTGATTTTTTCAGATTGTAGAATTTTACTTACAGCCGTTAAATTTTCTTTATTGACGATATTCGGATTTGTGTATCTACCTAGAGGCACATTGAATTGACCTTTTTTGTTTACGCGGTATAGTCCATTAAAACAGGTCCTGTTGAGGAAAATTAATCTAGATACTTTTTCAATTTGTTGTTTTGGTTCTTGCTTTCTTACTTCATAATAATATTCTACAGAATCTTTGTGATAATTCTTTGAATGATTTTCTAAAGATTCTATTAGTTTCCCGAGTTTATCACGAATTGTGACATATGCCAGTATTAAATCAGAATTAAAATCAGATACATTACAAGATAATTTTGGTTCTTTTGATAATAGATTGAACATGACAGCACCGCCGCCCAAAAATGGTTCATGATAAGTACCAAATTGTTTCGGGAAATTATCTTCCAATACTTGCATAAGTTGTCTTTTTCCTCCAACCCATTTTACAAATGGTTTTGGTTCGGTTATAGTAATTTGTCGATATTCTTGTGCCAAGACTAACTACTTCCGTAATCAGGTTTTCTCTAGCCAAGTGAATCTATGATCACCAAGTGTGAAGAATTAGTTGATTTACTAGAAATAGCTTAAATAGAAATTTCGTTTTTGAACAAATTCGTTGAATAAGGCACAGCCTAAAGGGTATTCAATAAAATGAAAAAGGAATGGGTTTTTCTAATCCCACTTTGACCAAGCGGCCATCCATCTGTATGTCCATGTTGTAAGTTTACAACCTAAAGCCGCAAATGTACAGGCTAATACTGCTCCAGCACCTGCACCGAGTGCAACTGGGCTGTTGTAGAATTTACCTACCTGCGGTTCTATTGGGGTCATATATGGTGGTAACGTTGGTCTTGGATACTTGAATGCAGTCTCTAGTGGGTCAGCCACAGTGATCAAATTGACCATGTTGAATAGTGGCAATGACATTCCAACTAAGACTCCGCCGAACAGTATCAGAGAGTGCTTATTCTTCTTTGTTGCCCAGTACGCTAAGTCCAACAGCATTGCTGATGGTAGCCAAACTGGTGTAACGATGAAGTCATATGGGTAACCTAATGCGAACCATGCACCTTTTGCAATCCAAGTGTAGACTGTCATAATTAGTGCATAATACGTTGCGGTTCCTGGTACTCCAGTAAAGGTGAGATAGTAACACGCACCTACAGTGAGCATAAGAGTTTGTGATATTGAGAATACTACAAACGATGTCCAGGCCCAATCAGTATAGAAGATGTAGTCCCCTGCGTTGATTGTTAGCAAAGTTGAGTTGACTGCGACTACTACTATGAATAAGTAGTGAGTACATCGTCTAAGCCAGACCATGAAAATATTTCTGGTGGTTAGTATATAAAAATTTGGTAAATTCACGAGATCGTGCACACGTAACCGTGACTAGTGAGATAAAAAGGAAAAAGTCCTATAGGACTGAGTTGATTATTTACCTACGAACATAACGATTGCGATTGTACCGACAGTAACTCCTGCTAATACTCCGCCAACTATACCGTTACTTTTCTTAGTTGTTCCTTCTTCCATAACTTTGACACAGAAGAGGTAACCAATTGCTTCTATAATGGTCAGGACGATAAATGCATAATGTCCGCTTGGTGTTGGATATGCCCAAGGATATACGAAATATCCTGCTGCAGTACCACCAAATGTTGATAGCCATGCTGCAATAAATGATGCAGTGATCATTCCAGTCATGTTTTCTACACGACGGCCAATCATTTTCTCAACGTCAGCAGAGCCTGCTCCGCCGCCGCCACCTGAACCAAATCCTTTTGGAAGTGTCATATAGAATTACCAGTCGACAGAATCTATTAAAGTCTTTCCTAGATTCTGAATACAAACCGATCTACCACTAGGTAGGAGAATTAAAAAAACAAAGTACGAATTTGTACTTGATTATGGTATGGATCTGCTGTACAATTTACCCTCAAGGGCCATTTTGTACATTTCTGCAACATATGGGTTTTCACCAGGTGTTTCTGCACCTAATTCGACGAGTCTTGCATAGACCCTAACTACGTAAGCTAGAGCGCCCATGAAGGCTACGACGACACCCATGTTGAACATCCAATGGTTTGGAACTGCGAAGATTTCTTCGACGAACCAAAAGTGCCACATCTCGTTAACACCAATAGTAAACATGGTTGCTAGATAACCTAAGATTGTCATCTTTAGACCTGTGTTCATAGAGTTGTTTGGTCCTCTCAATACTGGGACTTTTCTATCATAGATAGCTGCAAATCCCCAACCGAGTGGTAGTGCTACAAAGTGAGAGTATAACCACCAGTGTGCTGGAGTGAATGCTGAATCTCTAATAGAAGTCTGATGGAGTGAACCATCGACAAAGTTGTCGACTTCTACGGATGCGGCTGTTGATCCCATAGCGATGACTACTAACCAGATTTTTTTCAATCTCTGGATTTCGACTTCCTTTGGGAGTAATGCCGGCATTTGTGCCATAGATACTATACGTGCTTTTTGGAATATAAGCCACGAGGTTTAAGATCCATTCATTTTTTCGAAAAAAATTGACTTTTCTTATTCAAATTTTATAAATTCTACATTAATTTCATAATAAAATATGATTTTTTCATTGTTTTTTTCCATATATTTAATGATTAACATTAATGATTAACATTAACCTGATTCATGAGGAAAATAGCGTGGATCGATTATTGTACTAAAACTTAAATTCCTCATTTCTGTCGTTTACAATTAAGGGATAACAATGGTAGATAGAAAAGTTATGGCATTTGCACTTGCAGCCGTTTTCGTAGTAGGAGTCTTTGGACCTAATGTAGCAACAATGATTCAAACTGCTGAAGGACACGGTGTACAAGCACAATTGCAAAGTCGTTTCATTCGAATTGAGGATGAGACATTCAACAGACAATCCCTCCAAACCGGTGAAGTTTTGACTTTGAGCGGTGCATTCGTAAGTTTGATTGATTCAGACATGCGTGCATGGTCATCAATATTTTCAGAGTCAACTAACGCAGGTAACAGATGGGAGATTCTAGCAAGAGATCCACCAGGCAATGTCTTTGACATTCCAGGTAATGATGTTGTAGATTACGAAATCTCAGCTCGTGCTCTTGAACCAGGAGTTTATCACGTCCACACTCAATTGAATATTGAGCACGTCGGACCTGGACTTGGACCAGGACAGACAGTAGTTGTAGAAGGTGAACCTATTATGAAACCAATTCCATACACCAACATCGCATATCAATCAATTATCATTGCAGTTGGCTATGTAATCACATTTGCAACACGTCCTTGGCAAGTAATCTAAACTCACTCTTTTTTCCTTTTATTGAATTACAAATCTAAGTCTATACACAAAATTCAATGCACTTAATTTTTTGTATAAATAATTAAGTATAGATTAATATTTAGTCATGATTAATAATTACAATTTACTTTTATCTTCGAAAATACTATACCGTTTATGGCTCATATATTCAAAATTGATCATCTAAATATTCATGAAAGTTACTTCAAAGGTAAAGTCGAATTTCGAGGCGATAATTATACAATCAACATACAAGATGAAAGAAGAGGTAAAGTTCTCAAACTTCCATTCAAATTAAAAAAGAAGCAAAAAGTGTTAGTTAGATTTACAGGACCTAATAATCTAGCGGTAGAAGATTTGCTACCATTTGAAGGAGAGTCTGAATGGGTCGAAGTGGACTCTACACCAATTACATTTTTCATAGCAGACCATCAAGACCAATTCGATACTTTAGAAATAATCGACGATTTAGCAGAGGCTTAGAAAAGACTTTATTCCAAACTAGTTCAGTTTTCCTATGAATTGGCCAGGAATGGGAGATCCAACAAAACGAAAAAAGACATTAAAATTTTTAGGAATGACAGCAATAATTGCAATCTCAGTAGGAGTTGGGAGTAGTTTAATTCAAGGCCAGATGAATTTGGATAATCCTCTCAAAGTTTGTATAAATGACAGAGATACACAATATGTGATTTCAGCTAAATTAGAATTGTATATCGATAAACAGAGAGCAGAGATTCCTGCAAATATCGGATTTGAAGATGGTTGTCAAAGATCGCTTTACACCCTTACAGATGATGGAACGATTTATGCAGAATGGACTGAAGAATACCCATTTGAGATAGGTCATTTCCTATGGTCATGGGAGTTTCCTATGAGAGATATGGAACAAAGTAAATCAAAGATTATAGTCAACGGTAAAGAATCACCTCGCTTCATCAATGAATTATTACAAGACGGATACACGTACAGAGCAGAGTTTACATCAAAAGACTACGATACATCGAAAGATGCAGATTTCATGCCTCCAGATCTTTAGAGAAATTCTAAGTTACAAGAGAATAAGAAATTAAATCTAAAATGATACTTGAAATTTTCAACTAAGTTAACACTAAAGGTGAATAAAATAGAAAAGAAAGAGATTGAATTTACCAGTATTTTCCGTTATCAGGAATTAAACCGATGCCCTCATTCTCAAAGTGTTTGTCAAGTTCATCGACCCATCTTTCACGA
>JAOLYM010000001.1 GCA_028343435.1 Candidatus Nitrosopelagicus sp. | reverse complement strand
AGAAAAGTAAAAGCTAAACCAAAAGCAAGAAAAGTAAAAGCTAAACCAAAAGCAAGAAAAGTAAAAGCTAAACCAAAAGCAAGAAAAGTAAAAAGTAAAATAAAAAGGAAAAAGTCTCGAAGATAGTTAAAATATTAAAATTTTAATCTAAATTTTTTCAAGCTTTCCGAATTTACCTTTTCCGAGTTGGACTTCTCCTTTAAACTCGTTTGTATATCCGTTCTCAATTTTGATTTTGTCACCATTTTGAATGTTGTTTGCATCTTCTGCCCACAATGTAATTTTAATTTCCATTCCATTGTCTACTAGCATTGCATCTGCAACATCTACTGTTGAGCCAGCTTTTGTGTTGACGTTTCGTACTTCTGATTTTCTTTCTACAGTACCTTCAACATTTATTCCTGATCTCATGTTCTTGGCTTCATCAATTGTTGTCATGTACTGGAATTCCTTAAAATGATTATAAACTTTGTTTTCAAATTATTTTTTTAATAATGATGTTGATACTGTTTATTGAAGAAGTTATATGTTAAAATCAATAATAGCATTTGTTGGAGGGGTATCGAAGCCTGGTCAACCGAGAAGGACTCAAGATCAATCTATAAGATATCCTTTCTCTTAGGAGTTCGTGGGTTCGAATCCCACCCCCTCCACATTTTTTAAAATTATACAATCATTGATTTTGTAATTGTTATACTATGACTAGTAATTTCTTTGTGAATTTTTGCAAGTTCTTCATTCTTAAAAGATAGATTACATCTGAAACATTTCCATGTTTTACTAGGCATGGGTAGTATGATACTTTTTTCGATATAAAGTTCGTGTATCACTTATTCATTGTTCCAAACTAACTAACCAATGATTTAGATATTTTAAGATACGATAGTTGGTATGACTGATATTTTTGAATCTGTGTTAGAATTTTCGTATATCGGAATCTTTTTTTTACTAATTCTAGTTAATGCAGCTCCACTTTTGATGCCTCCAACTTGGATAATCCTTGCATCATTTTATGCTATAGATGCATCATTTGATCCATTATTATTGGCTCTTGTTGGTGCAACCGGTGCAACCCTTGGTAGATTCATTCTAAAACAAGTTTCAACAATATTTCGAAAATTTGTTCAAAATGAACAAAAATCTAATCTTGACGCAATTGGAAATTTTTTAAACAAAAAAAGATTCGGTTATATTCTTACATCCTTTCTTTTTGCTGCAACCCCACTTCCAAGTAATATATTATTTGTAACATATGGTCTTCTAAAGGCAAAAAGTATCGGACTATACGTTGGATTTTGGGCTGGTCGTGTAGTATCATACTATTTGATGATTTCGATAAGTAACATAGTCTTAACACCATTTGTGGAATTATTTGAGGAACGTTATATTGGAATTTTGATTGCTGATGGGCTAGGGGTATCTGTAATAATTCTCTTCACCTGTATCAATTGGACTCTATTATTGACACAAAGAAAATTCAAATTAACAAGACCAAAACTATGGAGATTATGAATCAACTTGAAAATTTAAAAAAGATATCCAAAATTAAACTAGCAAATAATGATCCTGCACATGATTTTGAACATATAATGAGGGTATACCGTAACGCTGAAAAAATATGTAAAACCGAAAATGCGAATAAAAAATTAATTTTATCTGCTGTTCTTTTACACGATATAGTAAAAATTAAAAATCAAAAAGATTCTGCTATAAAAAGTGCTAAATTAGCCGAGAAAATTTTAAAAGAAAATAACTTTTCTGATGATGAGATTAGAATTATTTCTGATGCAATTAAAGAACATAGTTTTTCAAAAGGTAAAATTCCTTCTAGTATTGAAGGAAAAATTCTTCAAGATGCTGATAGGTTAGATGCCATAGGTGCTATTGGGTTGGCCCGTGTTTTCTCTTTCAGTGGTTCAAATAATCGCCCTTTTTATGATCCAAAGGATCCATTTTCAAATAATAGATCTGTTAATGACAATAAATGGGCTTTAGACCATTTCTTTCAGAAATTACTTACATTAGAAAAAAAAATGAATACTAAAACAGGCAAAATTCTTGCTAAAAATCGTACTAAAATATTAAAAAATTTTCTTAAAGAACTTAAAACTGAAATTTAGCCATAATCCAGATATCGCTGATGCCTTTTTTCAACCTCTGAATTTTCTCCGTTTATGATTAGTTTCTTTTCATCTTCAAATCTAGTTTGCATGTAGTGATTAATGTCTTCAAATTCTTTCTTATTTTCAAATAATTTCATCAATGGTTCAATACTGCTGAAATATTCTACCGTCTTTTCTCTAAATTCTTCTATGGTTGGATTTTTCACTCCATTCATTCTAAACCATAACATCGCCCAACTTGCACCTGTAATGTGTGGTAACAGATCTAGAGCTCTAATGATTTCAAATTTTTCGTCGTCTCTCATTTACAATCTTACAACTTTTCTGCTATGTGTTTTGCAAAATAAGTGACAATCATATCTGCACCTGCACGTTTTATTGAATATAATATCTCTTTTGTCATTTCATCTTCATCTATCCATCCTTGCATTGCTGCACCTTTGACAAGTGCATATTCTCCTGAAACACTATATGCCGCAACTGGAACATTAAATCGTCTTCTAGTTTCTGATATCAAATCTAAATACGTCAATGCAGGTTTTATCATTACAATATCTACTCCTTCATTTACATCTGTTTCAACTTCTCTCATTGCTTCTCTTGGATTTGTAAATGGAACTTGATATGTTCGTCTATCACTAAATTGTGGTGCACATTCTGCTGCATCTCTAAACGGTGAGTAGAAATTTGATCTATGTTTTGCTGAATGCGACATAATTGCAACATCGGTAAAGCCTTCATTATCTAATGCCTTTCTTATTGCCTTTACTTGTCCATCCATCATTGCTGAAGGTGAAACAACATCTACTCCTGCTTTTGCCTGACTCACTGCAACTTTTGCTAGTGTCTTTAAACTAGAATCATTGTCAATTTTGTCATCATGGATTAATCCACAATGTCCTGATGTTGTATATTGACAAAGACAAACATCTGCCATTATGACAATTTTATCTCCAAAATTTTTACGAATCTCTGCTATTGCTTTTTGAACAATTCCATGTTCTACAAATGCTGATGTTCCATCCTCATCTTTTTCACTTGGAATTCCAAATAACATAATTGCAGGAATACCTAATTCTGAAATGGTATTGACTTCATTTACTACTTCTGATAAAGGGAGTCTTTCCATTGCAGGCATTGAATTAATTTGCTTTTTTGCTTCAATTCCTTCTTCAACAAAAACTGGACAGATTAGGTCTTTTGGTGAAATTGAAATTTCCTGAACTAAATCTCTCATTTTTTGAGTAGTTCGTAATCTTCGTAATCTCGTTTCAGGAAAATCGGGCATGCATAGTCTATAGTTTAATTGAATATATTCTTAAGCAGGAATTGATTTTTCAATATTAAATTCATGCTCAACAAAGTACTCTACTCTTGTCTTTTTGAATTCTCTTGAACTAAACAGAATCTTGTATTCTTCAACCTCGATTTGGTTTTGAATATCACTAGCCATTTCTTTTGCCTCTTCCACTGATTTACAATGTATCATTGAAAATACATTATATGGCCAATCCGAATATACTGGTCTTTCATAACAATGACTGACTTGTGGAAATGCACCTAATTTTTCTCCAACTTGACTAATTCTCTCTTTTGGAACTTTCCATACAATCATTCCATTTGCTGTGAATCCTGCTTCTCTATGTCGAAGTATTGCTGCAAATCTTCGCATCACTCCAATACTTTCATAGTGTTTCAATCTTTCAAAAATTTTTTCTTCAGTAATTCCTAGTGCAGTTGCCGCTTTTAGAAATGGCCTATCAATTATTTCAAAGTCTTTTTGTAATTGTCTAATGAATTCTTTATCTTCTTCAGTTGCAACAAAATCAACTTTCTTAATTTGTTTTTTTGCTTCTGATGGTTTTACATCATGTTTTTTTGTATCTACCATGTCTAGTTTGACACCAATTTTGAATAATTGTAATGTTGGTAACATTCTTACTTTTTTAATGCCATCTAATTTTGAGAATTTATCTAACTCTGTTTGTAAATCTGAACCTGGTGGAACAGCTAATGTAAACCAAAGATTGAATTGATGTTCTCTTTCATAATTGTGACTTACTCCTGGATGCTTGTTTATGTGATAAGCAACTTTCTCTAATTTATCTCCCTCAATTTCCATTGCAACTAACGAACTGGTATATCCGAGTTTTCTAGTATCAAATATTGCACTTAATTGTCTTAACACTCCTTTTCTTTTCATTTTTGTCAATCTAGTTTTTACCTCATCTGCTGAAATATTGAATTTTTTTGCAATTTCATCAAATGGTCTTGGAACTAGCGGGAAAGTCCATTGAATTTCATTTAGGATCTCATTGTCAATTTCTTCCATATTTGTCATATATCAAAAATCTATGAAATCAATTAAAAAATGTAACGTGTATTCTTGAATGTATAAATTACATTTTGTTAATGGCAGATCGTTGATAATTGATCTTCATCTAAATGGGAAAACAGTCATTATTGTTGGCGCTGGCAATGAAGCCTTGAAACGCATAAAATTACTTCAAAATGAAGGATGTAAAATTATTGTAATTGGTGAAAAACCTAATTCTGAAATAACAAAACTTTCAAAAACTAAAAAAATTATATTAAAAAAAATTAAAATAACTTCTTCACTTTTCTTAAAAACGTACAAACCATTTTTAGTGATTGCTTCAACTACTGATTCATCTCTGAATCAAAAAATAATCGAAACTGCTAAAAAAATGAAAATTCTTGCATATGCATCTGATTCTCCGGATTCAAGTGACATTTCATATCTTTCATTAATTGATATCAAAAAAACAATTAAAATTGGAATTTCTACCAATGGTGGTAGTCCAATTATGGCAAAAAAAATTAAATCGAATGTAGAAAAATGTGTACAAAAAAATATCTCTGATGAAGATATAGAATTAATTAAAATCCAAAAATTTGCACGAACTGAATCAAAAAAATATATCTTTATTCAGACTGAAAGAAAAAAATTTCTTTATGAATTAATGAATGATAGATGTGTTAAAGAGTTATTAAAAGATGGAAAATACAAGGCAATACAGACTACAATTAAAAAAATGGTAAAAGATTGGAAATGACAAAAAATATTATTAATGCAAGAGTAACTTTTAAGAAATCTCCAATTCATGTACTTGAAAGATTCTCATTAGGTGACTCTGAAAATGCTTATAGATCTTTTAAAGAACATACTGGTCTGTCTGAGTGTGTAATATTACAAACATGTAACCGTGTAGAGATTTTTGGTTCTGGTAGTACTTTTGATAGAGATCAAATCAAAAAAACTTGGGCGTCACTATCTGGTTTAGAAGAAAATAGCTTTAAAGAAAATTTAGAGTGGTCACAAAATTCTGAAGTTTATGAACATTTATTGAAATTAACTTCTGGTCTAGACTCTATGGTTATTGGTGAAGAACAAATCATGACACAAATTAAAGATTCAATTCAATCTGCAAAAAAATTAAAGGTTTCAGGTGAATCACTAAATACATTATTTGATAAAGCTATACGTGTTGGTACTAGAGTAAGAACTTCAACTGGTATTAGCAAAGGAAGTATCTCTGTAGGGTCAATGGCGGTTAAACTTGCTGAAGAAAATGTCGATGAAATGAAATCAAAAAAAATTCTTTTGATTGGAACTGGTGAGGCTGCTACATTAGTTGCAAAATCTTTAACAAAACGTGGATATCCCTTCTTTATCTCAAGTAGAACTATAGAACGTTCAACATCATTTTCTAAAACAGTTGGTGGTCACCCTGTTGATTTTAACTCAATTTTGACTGGATTTGAAAATTATGATATTGTATTTGTGGCTACTACTGCACCTTACTTTTTGGTAACTTTTGAGAGAATACAAAAGGCTCTTGAAACAAAGCACTCTGGAATGATGATATTAGATCTTTCTAATCCTCGAACTGTTGATGAAAAAGTTGCTGAACTTAGAGGAATTAAACTAATGAATATTGATCAAATTGCTGAAATGGTTGATAAGAACATGAGAAGTAGAATTGGCCAGAAAAACTCTGCAGAAGAAATTATTAAAGAAGAATTACCAGTATTAGAAGCCACTATGAAAAGATTAGAAGCTGAACCTATTGTAAAAGATGTCTTCAAAAGTACTGATGCTATTCGAATAAAAGAACTTGAAAAGGCATTTAGTATGTTAGGTGAACTAAATGATTCGCAGAAAAAAATAATTGAAGAATTAACCAAATCTGTTGCTGAAAATATAATGTCAACTCCTATGAATAATCTTAGAAAAGAAACTGAGCATGGAAACTCTGATGTAATTAATGCAGCATCAAAACTATTTAATTTTAAAAAAGAAGATAATTAGTGATTATATCTCATTTGATTTGATTCTTGTTTGAATCCAATTCTTTCATAAAATGGAATAAGTTCATCTTGACAATCTAAAATTGTTTTATAACAATTCATCGCTTTTGCTTTTTCCAATAATGAATTAACAAGTTTGATTCCTATGCCTCTTCCTTCATATTTTTTTGAAACAACAACATCTTCTATATGCCCTACGCGTCCTCCATTATGGATAAATTTCTGTTCAATAAGTAATGTTGTTGAACCAATAATCTTTCCATTGATTTCTGCCACATGTATTATGTGATCTGGATTTGCAATAATTTTTCTAAGTATATCCTTCCCAATTTCTCTATCAAGATCGCTTGCTTTTCTTAAACTGTCTAAGCTTTCTAGAAAACCATTCTCAATATCTGTCTCCACTATATCTCGAATTTCAATATCTGACATTATCTAATCATACCTATTTTTTACTATACTCTTCGTTTGTTTTTTCATATGTTTTTTTATCTCCAATATCGATAAATCCTTTCTTAGAAATTACACTACCGACTTTCTTATTCTTTGTAAGTACTTTTCGTATCACGCCATCCATTCCGTATGGTTTATTTTTTGGAATTAATTGAAGTATTTCTTCTTCCATAACATAGCAACCTATGTTAATTTTCGCTGAAAATTCTGGTTTCTCATTCCACGAAGTCACCTGACCGTTATTTTTTGTATCGATTACACCATATTTCAAATTAAATTTATAATCATAGAGACTCATAGTGATATTTGATTTAGATTTTTTATGCTGTTTAATCATATTTCTCAAATTAAAATTATAGATTGAATCTCCATATAGACAAACAAATGTATCATCAATTAACTTTTCAGCAGTTTTTAACTGACCTGCTGTTGCAAGTGGTTTGTTTGAAATGGCATATTCAATTTTTACGCCAAATTTTTCACCATTACCAAAATAATCTTCAATTTTTTTTCGTAAATAACTAACGCATAGAACAATATCTTTTATTCCATTTTTTTTAACCCATTCAATTTCATGTTCTAGAATTGGCTTTCCACCTAATGGAAGCATTGGTTTAGGAAGAGTTTTTGTATATGGTTGTAGTCTAGTACCAAGTCCTCCTGCTAAAATTACTGCCTTCATGAGTTTGTATGCACTTTTCAGTTCTATTTATGTTCAATTATACAATCTTTAGTGATTTATCGGATTGACAAAATTTTCTTAATTACTTGTTCTGGATTGGTTCCAAATATTATGATCATAGGTTCTTTTCCCATGTCGCCTTTATGGAATATAATATCTGGCTTCATAGATTTCAAACAGCTAGAAATTCCCCATGATATCGATGAATTCTCTTTTTGTTTTGAATTCTTGGATTCTTTTCTTCTATCATAACTTATGACTTTCATTCCTTTTTTCTTTGCTTTAAGAATCATGCTTGGTTCATATTTTATGTTAATTGCGGAACGTATTTCAGGAAATTTCTTAGAAACTTCAACAACTGCGGTTGCTACATGTTGTGATCCGCCATATCTCAGTTCTCCTGCCTGAATAATTCTATCTCCTGCTTTAACTAATCTTCCTGAAATTCCTAAAACCATATCAATTCTCTTTGGTTTAATTTTTGAAAAAACAAAATTTGTTTGACACTCAGGAATTAATTTAATACTATTTTTAATATTTTGGAAATCAATAATTGAATTTGAAAGCTCTTTTTGCATCTTAGATGTTTTTTTATAAGTTATGTTGATTCCTTTACCTATTTTTTTAGAATTTCTTATAGATTGAAATACGTACTCTTTTGCATATTCAGCTGAATCATGAATTGATCTTTTCAATGCAAGTGAAGAAGCTATTGATGCAGAATAATTACATCCGCTTCCATGATTGATAATTTCCATTTTTTTGCCTTTCAAAATGTAATCCTTTTTTGATTCTAAAACAAAATCTTCTATAATATTTTTTGTTTCATTATAACCTGTAATTATAACATTTTTTGCACCTAATTTTTGTATCTCCTTTGCTGCTTTTTCAATAGATGATGTTCCTGCTAAAATTTTGGCTTCATGTTTATTTGGAGTGATAATTGTCGCTAAAGGTATTATCATTTTTTTATAATGTTTGATAGCTGATTTTTTTAGAAGAATAGTCTTAGTTGTAGACTCGATTATTGGATCAACAACAATTGGACATTTTTGTTTTTTAATCATTGAATGTACTGCTTTAATTATTGATGAGTCATACAACATTCCAATTTTAATGGCATCAATTTTGAAATCATTTAGTACTGATTCTAATTGAGACTTGATTATATCTGATGAAATTGGTAAAATTTTAGAAATTTTCTTTGTATTTTGACTAGTTATGGCCGTAATTACTGTTAATCCGTATACTCCATGATTTTCAAATGTTTTGATATCACTTTGAATTCCTGCTCCTGATGATGGGTCTGAGCCTCCAATGGAAAGAACATTCATGGTGATCGTAAATTAAACGATTGTTTAAATCCACCATTTGACAATTTAGTATATGGCGACCCAAATGACTTCTGCACGAAGAGGTATAGCTACTGATGAAATGAAACAGGTAGCAAAAGATGAAGATGTTACACTTGAATGGCTAATCCCAAAAGTTGCTAGTGGTTCAATAATTATTCCAAGTAATAATGTACGTAAGGAAAAAATCCATAATGTTGCAATTGGCAAGGGTACGAAAACTAAGGTGAATGTTAACATTGGTACATCTACTTTGAATGTGGATATTGACGAAGAAGTTGAGAAAGCCAAAGTCGCAGTAAAATATCATGCAGATACAATTATGGACTTGAGTGATGGAGGTGATGTTGGAATTGTTAGACGAAAATTATTAGAAGTTGCACCAATTACATTTGGAACTGTACCAATTTATGAGGCATATAATTTTGGAGTGGAAAAACACAAAAACCCATTAGATATCACTGAAGATGATTTTCTTAAAGCATTTGAAAACAATATAAAAGATGGAGTTGATTACACAACAATTCATTCTGGCATAACAAAAGAAATTGCAAAACGAATTCTAAAGGTAGAGCGTTATGCGGGTGTAGTTAGTAAAGGTGGAACTATCACTGCAGCATGGATGTTAAAATATGATAAAGAAAATCCTTACATTACTCATTATGACTATATGATGGAATTAGCACAAAAATATGATGTAACATTCAGTTTGGGTGATGCACTAAGGCCTGGTTCTATTTTAGATTCTCATGATGAACTTCAAGTTCAAGAAATGATTAATATTTCTAGATTAGCTAAGCGCGCAAATGAAAAAGAAGTTCAAGTTATGATTGAAGGTCCTGGGCATGTTCCATTAAATGAAGTTGCTGCAAATGTTAGACTGGCAAAATCACTCATTGGTGATGTTCCTTACTATGTTTTAGGACCTTTGGTGACTGATATTGCATCTGGACATGATCATATTGCAAGTGCAATTGGCGCTGCAGTGTCTGCTAGTGAAGGTGTTGATCTTTTGTGTTATCTGACTCCTTCCGAACATCTTGCTCTGCCTAATGCTGAGGAAGTAAAAGCAGGTCTGATTGCGTACCGTATTGCTGCACACGCTGGTGATCTTGTAAAATTGAGAGAAAAAGCAATCAAATGGGACATGAAGATGACTGAAGCCCGAAGAACATTAGATTGGGAAAAACAATTGGCATTATCCATTGATCCTGAACAAGCGGCTAAAATTCACGGAAGAACTGGTCAGCATCCTGGAAACAATGTGCCCTGTACTATGTGTGGTGGCGCATGTGTGTATCTCATGTTGCCACAACAGAGAAAATATGAAAAAGATCCTGAAAAATTAGAACAATCTAGTTAATACTTTATCAAGACTTGGAACCGTTGTGAAATCGTTTAATTCATTTACGTTAATCCATTTTGAATCTGAATTTTCCCAATTCAATTTAATCTCTCTAATATCACAAGAAAATAAAAATGGATAAACTTCCCACTGATGATTTTCATACTGTGGAGATTCAATTAAAATCACATCCCCTTCTTTAATTAATTTTATGTTTGATTCATCAATTCCAACTTCTTCATAAACCTCGATTTTTGCACGTTTAACTGGTTTTTCATTTCCTTCTATTATGCCACTAATTCCTGCCCATAGATTTTTCATACTCTTTACTTTTTGACTTCGTTTTAAGAGTAAAATTTTATCTGAGTTTGTTAAAAATGCGGTAACAATTTTTGTCTTATGCATTATTTATCAATGGTATTGACCATTTTTGTTAGTTTTTTATAGGATTTTTCTAGGTCAACATTTTGCGAAATTTTTTCTTTGTTTGTTTTAATATATTCTATAATTTCCTCTCCTTTACCTTCTTGTGCCGATGTTAACAATCTTCCTACATCTTTCCAAAACTCTTCTGCAACTTTCCTAATTTCTGGATTTGATATTATAGTTTCAATTAGTTCTGGTGATTCTGTCATTATGCTCTCTGCTAGAATTTTTTGAGCTTTGAATGTAGTTCCTGACATTTTTTCTGTAAGTGATATTTTACTATCTTTTGCCAAGATATTTGCAAATGCAATATTGATTAAATGGGTTAACCCAAGAATCATTGCAATTTTTTTATCATGTTCTGTTGAATCAATTGTTACAAAATTGCCATCTGGGAAAAGACTCTTTGCAATATTGAGTTCTTTTTTTCCATCTTTTATTGGAATTAAAACAATATTATGATTTTTTAGATTTTTTGCGCCTGGACCAAACATTGGATGCATACAAATCGGTGAAACTTTAGCAGGAATTTTTCCTAACGCTGCAGCTGTTTTTGATTTTTGTGAAGTTATATCTATTAGAAATGATTCTCTTTTCATTTCTTTTGCTATTAGTCTGATAATTTCAGGTGTTTTCTTTGTTGGTGTTGATAATAGAACATAATCAACATTCAAAATAGCACTAATCAATGATTCCGCTTTTTTAATATTTTTTGCGACTGGATTTGTATTGTCAAAACCTGTAACCTCAAAACCTTTTTTTGAAAAATATTCTGAAAACCATAGACCCATAGCACCCCCTGCCCCGATTATTGCAATTGTTTTAGCCATTCTACATCTATAACCTAGTTTTTAATATGTCCATGCCTTCAATTAGTGTTTTTATATCTAAACATGCAGATATTCTGAAAAATTCATTATAGTCGCCAAACCCAATTCCTGGAGCTATTGCCACTCCATGATTTAACAATTCTTCTGATAATTCTGAAGTATTAATTGGATTTTTTGTACGTGCAAAAATATACATTGCACCATCAGGTCTCATAAACTCTAATTCCATAGTTTTACATATCTCTTCTAATTTTGTTAACCTCGAATTCATAATTTCTGTATTCACTGTCACATCATCATTCAATGATTTCATTGCTACATACTGAATTGGTTCTGAAACATTTGTTAAACAAAGTGCTTGTAACTTTGTTAATTTTTCAATTATATTTTTATTGGAAATTAAATATCCAATTCTATAACCTGTCATGGAATGTGATTTTGAAAATGATTGTGTAACAATTGTTTTTTCATAATTATATGATAAAATACTATTCCATTCTGCATTTGAATAATTACTATAAATTTCATCACTTAGAATATACAAATTATTTTCTTTAGCAATTTCTACAATTTTATCTTGTAATATTTTAGGTAAAATTTTTCCAGTAGGATTATTTGGATAATTAAGTACAATCATCTTTGTATTTTCATTTATACATGAAGTAATCTCTTCAAGATCCGGTTCCCAATTATTCTCTAATGTTGTTTTAATACTTCTCACTTTGATTCCTGAGTTTATTGCACATTGTCTATATGCTGGCCATGCCGGTTCTATGACTATAATTTCATCACTTGGATCTAATAGTGTGGATATTGCAAGAAAAACACCGAACCTAGCACCCGGTGTGACCATTATATTTTCTAAATCTACTTTAGCACCAAAATTATTATTTACAATTTCTGCTAATTTTATTCTAAATTCTGGCAAACCTTTAGCTGGACCGTATTTTCCAAATCCTTTATCATATACTTCTGATAATGATTTTTTTACATTTAGCGGAGGCTGAAAATCAGGTTCGCCTACTTCTAAGTGAATAATTTTTTTACCTTGTAATTCTAATTCTTTTGCTTTAAGAAAAACTGCTAAATGTGTATTTGATTCTAAAGATTGGACTTTTACTGATTCATTTAATAAAAAATTTAAGAATTTCAGTGCTGTATTTGAGTCAAAATCAATCTCTTGACATTGTTTTTTTATTAATTCTCTAAGTTCATCTTCTCTAGATTCGTTTGATACACTCATTCCTTCTTGATTTTTTATTTTACCAATTTTCTGTGCAATCTCTGTTCTTGTTTTTAGGAGAGATAACATTTCAATTGTAATTGTTTCGATTCTTTTTCTTAATTCATCTAGTTCGGTCATTTTCATAATGTTGGTTTTATGGAACCACTCAGTAGTGCATGATCTGCTATGGTTAATGCAATTAATGAATCAACTACTGGTGGAGCACGTGGCACTACGCATGGATCATGTCTTCCTCCTACTTGTAATTTTATTGATTTTTTCTTTCTTATGTCAACACTCTCTTGAATTTGAGAGATTGATGATGCCGGTTTGAATGCAATTCTAAGTGTAATTGGCATGCCATTTGAAATACCTCCTAAAATTCCTCCTGAATTATTGGTTTTCGTTGAAATTTTTCCTCCCTTCATTACATATGCATCATTATTTTCTGAACCAAATTTCTCAGAACCTCTAAAACCTGAACCAAATTCTATTCCTTTAACTGCTGGAATTGAAAAAATTGCTTTACTTATGTCTGACTCTAATGAACCAAAAATTGGTTCTCCTAAACCTACTGGTAAATTAGTAGTTATGGATTCTATTATTCCACCAAGTGAATCCCCTTTTTTTCTAGCACCTAAAATAACACTCTTCATTTTTTGTGCTGTATTTTTTTCAGGACATCTTACATCATTTGTATAAATAGATTTAAATTCTTTTTTAGTAGCTTCTTTTTTCATTTTTATTTTTCCAATCTGTGATGTGTAAGAATTTGTTTCCACTCCAATTGTATCTTTTAATAATTTTCTAGCAATTGCCCCGCCCATAACATGTGTTGCAGTTAATCTTCCTGAAAATCTCCCTCCTCCTCTGTGATCATTGAATTTTTTATATTTCATATATGCTGGATAATCGGAATGTCCTGGACGCATTTCAGTCCTTAATTTTTCATATGCTATTGATTTTTGATCTTTATTCCAAATAATCATAGTAATTGGAGCTCCTGTAGTGTATCCTCTGAAAGTACCTGTAAGAATCTCTACTACATCTCCTTCTTTTCTTTGTGTGGAAACAAGTGATTGTCCAGGCTTTCTTAAATCTAGCATTTTTTGAATGTCATTTTCTTCTAATTCCAGACCTGCTGGGCAGCCATCTAAAACTGAACCAATACATTTCCCATGACTCTCACCAAAACTAGTGAGAACTAGTCTTCTGCCAATTGAATTACCGTTCAACAATCAAATATCGTCTATGATGCTTATAATCGTTATACGCATAAACTTAGAGTTTATTTACAAAATTCAATTAAAAATTATACATGAAAAGAATTGGCTTGCTTGGGTGTGGTTCAATCGGTACACAAATTGCAATTGCAATTGATACCGGAATAATCCCTGCAAAATTAACTCATATTTTTGATGAAGATAAAGAAAAATCTGCTTCTCTTGTTAGTAAATTAAAAAACAAACCTGTCGTTGTTGAAAATGTACATCTTTTGTCCTCAAATCCAGTTGATCTGATAGTTGAAGCTGCTTCTCAAGATGCAGTTAGTGATAATGCATTAAGTATACTTCAAAATAGAAAAGATATGGTAATTATGAGTAGTGGCGCTTTGTTAGATGAATCTGTATTTGAAATAATTTCTGATGCATGTAGAGAGTTAAAAAAAACAGTTTATGTTCCATCTGGTGCAATATCTGGAATTGATGCAATAAAATCTGTAAAAGGTGAACTTGATTCAGTTGTTTTAACTACTACAAAACATCCTAACTCACTAAAAGGTGCAAAATTTTTTGATCACTTTAAAATAAATCTTAATGAGATTAAAGAAATATCTACAATTTTTGAAGGTACTGCTAGTGAAGCTGTAAGATTATTTCCAAAAAATATCAATGTTTCTGCTTTGCTTAGTCTTTCTGGATTAGGAAGTCATGAAACAATTGTAAAAATCATTGCTGATCCAAATACTACTAAAAACACACATGAGATCATAGCTCGTGGAAAATTTGGTCAAATTACCACTAAAATTGAAAATGTTCCTGATTCTAGTAATCCTCGTACAAGTAGACTTGCAATTTTATCTGCAATTGAAACAATTAAATCAATTTGTAGCAGTGATATTAAACTTGGAACGTAATTTTATTTAAAATTTGCACCAACATTTTTCATATCTGAAATAAATTCTGGATATGAAACTTTTATTGCATCAGGATCTGAAACTGTACAATCTCCAATGAACATTCCTGCTATTGAAAATGCCATAAATAACCTATGATCATTTTCTGAATTTAGTTCTGAAGAATGTATCTCTTCTGATTTTCTCAAGATCATTCCATCCTCTTTTTCTTCTACGTGTAATCCTATTTTTTTTAATTCTCTTGACATTATTGCTATTCTATCTGTCTCTTTGTATCTTGCATGTTTTACATTAAACAATTCAATTGGTTTTTCTGATTTTAATGCTAGAATTGCTATTGCAGGTAAGAGATCAGGAGTATTGGACAAATCAAATTTCCCACCTTTCAATAATATCGGAGATTTTGTTGTTATGATGTCATCTTCTAATGTGACATTCACTCCTAATTTTTCTAAAATATCTACAATTGCTTCATCACCTTGAGGCATATCTCCTAAATTTATCTCGATAGTTAGACCATCTCCTAATAATACATTAGCTGCTAACAATAGTGCTAAATTAGAAAAGTCTGACGGAATCGAAAATGTGGTTGGTTTGTAAATTTGATGTTCAATTTGATATTTTTTATATTTTTTTTCGGTGTTTACTTTTACACCAAATTTTTTCATAATTGCAATTGTTAAATCGACATATGGTTTTGATACTAATTCGCCTTCAACATTAATTGTTAGCCCTCTTGGTAATCTTGGTGCAATTATCATTAATGCTGATATGAATTGACTAGAAATTTCTCCTTTTATACTGATTTCATTACCTTCAATTTTTCCATTGATGTGTATTGGTGGTCGTCCCTCATCTGATTCAGTTTTTACACCCATTGTTTCTAAAGAATCTAAGATTGGCTGCATCGGTCTTTTCCTCAAACTCTCATCTCCTGTAAGTGTTGTATTACCTCCTGATAATGCAGCAACTGCAATTGCAATTCTGATAGTTGTTCCTGAATTTTCAGCATTTATAATTGAATTTTCAACAGTTGAATCTATTGTATTGTTAATTGTAACTTTATCGTCCACTTCGTCCACTTCAATCCCAAATCCTCTACATGCACTAATTGTAGCAAGTGTATCATTAGAACGTAAAATTTTTTTCACAATACTTTTTCCATCTGATAATGCCGCAAGAAATATTGCTCGATGCGTATAGCTTTTGTTGGATGGACATACTATTCTTCCATTTAATATGGATTTTTGAATTTTACAGTTCATGAACATATGCCTTTTTATTATTAATGTTAGATACCATTACTTTTCCATCTAATCCTGAAAATTCTTTTTGAACTCTTGATTTATTCTTTTTATCTGTAATTGCCATTATTGAAGGGCCATTGCCTGAAATTGTTGCACATAGTGCACCTTTTTCTATTAATTTCATGATTAAATCTGGTTCTGAATTTAGAATTGCTGTCGTCGCAATTCCGTTTAGTATGGCTGCATTCCAATAATCTGAATTTTTTGCTAATTGCCATGATTTTTCAAACGCATCTTTAAACTCCTTTAATTTTCTTAAATTGCCTCTTTTTCTTGATTTTGGTAAAAATATCACTACCTGTAGATCTTTTGGACCCAATTCTCTATGTAATAATTTCATTTTCAAATTATCAGTTACATTAAAACCTCCAAAATGACATGCACATGCATCATCATAGGCGCCAGTTATACTGACTTTTGCCTGAATTGATGTTTTTGCACCTAATTTCAAAACTTCCTCATCACTCATGATTTTCCCAAAGGCTTTTGCACATGATAATATGACTGCAGATGAAATTGCACTGGAGCTTTTCAATCCGTATCCTGTTGGTATATTTGATTTAAAATCTAATTCTAATTTTGTATTATCTAAAACCTTCTTTGGAATCATATTCTCAATTAATTTATTTATCAAACGTGAACTAATTGTCTTATTTTCTGATGTAATGTGAATTCCTTTACCTTCTCTTTTTTTTAACGTTGTTTCTACAAATGTATCTATTCCTAACGTTGATCCTTTTCCTATGGCAATTGCATTTACTATTGAAACTGCACCATAAACCTTAGCAACTATTTCTGTCATTAGAAGCCTCCCAAAATAGATCTTTTCATTATTTCATATGGTGCTTTTTTATCTAACCAAATTTCAAATGAACGTATTGCTTGTCCAAGAAGCATTTCATACCCAAAAATAATTTTACAATTTTTATCTTTTGCTTTATTTATTAAATCTGTTTTAACTGGCTTGTAAACTATATCATATACTATTGTATGTTCATTGAAAAATTTTTCTGGTATGATATTTTTTTCATTTTTTAATCCTAATGCAGATGCATTTACTATGAAATCAAAATTTGAATCAAGTTTATTCATACCGTCAATTGTTTTTGATATTGCATTTAATCCTAATTCATTTGAAAACTTTACCAACTCATTACCTTTACTTTCTGTTCTATTGACAATTGTAATATCTTTAGCATTTTCTTTTTGAAATCCTGCCACAATTGCTCTTGCTGCTCCTCCTGCACCAAGTAACAGAATTTTAGAATTTTTAATGTTAATTTCTTTTCTTTTTATAGGTTCTAGGAATCCATCCATATCTGTGTTAAAGCCTCTTAGTATTCCATCATCATTAAGAACTGTATTAACTGCACCAATTTTTTTACAATTCTCATCTACATTATCTAAATAATTCATCATTTCGAGTTTATGTGGTATTGTTACATTAAATCCTGAAATTTTGATTTTTTTTAAGGATTCTATACCTGTTGCCAACTCTCCTTTAGCCACTCTATATGCAATGTATGTACATTCCAGCTGCAATTCCCTGTATACTGCGTTATGAATTGTCGGGGATAATGAATGCTCAATTGGGTCTCCAATCACTGCATATGTCTTCAACATATTTTCAATTCAATTTAGATTGATATAACCTATTCATTGGTAAAAAAAATTTTCATAGCAAAAATTAATTCTACCAAATAGAAGAATGGATATGCATAAAGTTCCTTTTTTGATTATTTTACTAATCGGAATTTCTCTTATTCCATTATCATTCTCTGAAGGCATTCCTGAATGGGTCAAAAATAATGCTTCTTGGTGGTCTGAAAGACAAATATCTCAATCTGAATTTACTAATGGTCTGGAATTTCTAATAAATGAAGGAATAATCTACATTCCCTCAACAGAACCTGGTATTCCTGGACCTGACAAAACTATTCCTGATTGGGTCCGAAATACTGCTGGTTGGTGGTCTGAAGGACAAATACCTGATTCTGGATTTATCAATGCGATGAAGTATCTGATCGAAATTGGAATAATTGAAGTTGATGCATCAAGTCCTGAAATCATTCAAGAAGAGACTGGTGAAGAAGTTCCTGAAACATCAACTGTCACTGGAGTGCCACTAATGTTGTTACTTCAAGGATATGATACTGTAACTCCTGAGAAAAAATTCATTCTAGATATTTTAGTTTTTGATGCTGATAAATATCCTAATACTTCACCGAACTTTAACAGAAGTGCAGATTATACCGTTGATGGTGTTAATGTAGAAATTGAATTACACAACGAGGAAGAATTAATTCATACTTTTTCTGGATTAACTAAAGATGGATTTTTACGTTATGAGATATTGGCACGTGAAACTAATCAAGATGGTACTTTATGGATGATAAATAATCTGTACACTGTTTATGTATCTGTATCATTAGATGGGCAAATCACCGAAAAAATTCATGAATTTTATGGAACTTCTAATTATGATCGAGGTTAATTTTCTAAAGACTTTATCTCATCAACACTAAACTGTCCTGGTGCTATTGCTTTCCCTAATGATACGTAGGTAAATGGACTTCCTAGATGTAGGCATAATATTCTTGAGAATTTACCTTGATCTCCCATACAAAATGCCACAGTTTTATTTTTTGATTTGATGGAATAAAGTGATAGTAATCTTGAAGCATCAGATACGTTCTTTGCTACAGTCACAATTTTCACGACATTAGAAAATTTTCTCATTTTATTGAATCTAGATTTTAATTGTGATTCATTAGGTGTTTTCTTAAAATCATGCCATGAAATCAATAATTTACATTTAGATTTTTTAAGATATAATGCAAGTTTTCTATCTTTTTGAATTGTATTAAATTCTACATCCAACAAAAATGGATTATATTCGGCAATTAATCGCAAAATTGATTTTCTTTCATCTTCTTTTCCTATGAATTGTCCTCCTTCTGATTTTGGACGTAATGTGCATACACATCTTGATAGATTTTTTTTAGAATTTTCTAAAACAATTGGTATATCTGATTTTTTCAAATAATCGAAACGTATTTCAGCAAAATCTGACTTCGACAGTGCTTTTTGTAGAATTATTTTCAGTTTTTTTGGATTCTTTTCACCAATTGATACGCAGGTGTTATACTTCATTATTTTTCAAGAATATACTCGTCAGCTACTTCCATTCCGAAGTGTCTTCCACTTGCCTCTTTCGAAAATGCCAAAACTGAATCTCCTTTTTTAAGATGTGTAACTGATACCAGTTGTCCATTTGCCTTGACAAATCGTATGGTTTCTGCATCTTGTGCTATAATTCCACCTATCTCGTTTCCAACCTTTGCTTTAATCAATAACATAGGTCTTTTTTCAATCTTACATCGACCAATAGCTGCTCTTCTTGCCTTTCCTTTAGAGTTTAGAATCAATACTTCACTACCTGTCTCTAATTCTGATAGATATTTTGTATTTCCATCTGGTGATAATGTGTAACAGTGAACTGCTCCTGCATTAACCCTAAATGGTCTTGGTGATGTAAATGATGAACCCACTGATTCATTATGAACCAAAAACATGAAATTGGCTCTACTTCCAATTAACATTCCTTCTCCTTTATGTAACATTGATGCTGTATCTACACAAACTCGTTCACCATCTCCTACTTCTTGAATTTCTGTAATTTTTGCAGTTTTCAAATCAAAACTTTTTGTCCCCATATTCACCAACGTTTCTTCTACTTCTCCTATGGAGCCTGTTTGAAATATCACTCCATCAACTCCAACATCCAAAATAGAAAACATTTTCCGAACTTCTTTTTGATTTTTAGCTATTGTGAATATCTGTGTATGAATTTTATGTAATTTTGCTATGATGTTCTCTAGAGGAATTATTTTCCAATCTTTTACCTCAATTATAACAAAATCAAGACCTTTTCTTGCAGTTTCATAAACCCCCTCGATATCCTTATTTGATAGAATTTTGAATTGTTTTCCAATTTTTTTACCCTTTATCTTTTTTCCATCTTTTCCAATTACAACATAATCTGCATTTGGTGTTGTAAATACAGTTTTCATTTTACTTTTTTTATCTGTGATGGTTTTAGGATCTGCATAGATGTATTTCACACCTTCATTTTCTAAATTTTTTATAAATTTATTTAATTGATTTTTTCCAACTTTTGGTTGGACAATCAAAAGTTTATCAGTTGCCAATTTTTTTTGCCATTTCTTTTGCAGTTTCTTTTCTGAAAATTATTCCTGCTAATGCTTCTACCATTTTATCTGGTGTTTTATGTGCAAAGATATTTCTTCCATAAGTAACTCCTTTTGCACCTGCGGTTATTGCATCTTCTGTCATCTGTAAAATATCCAAATCCGTTTTTGATTTTGGGCCACCTGCAATTACCACTGGAACAGGTATACTCTCTGTCACTTTTTTGAATGAATCAATATCTCCTGTGTACAATGTTTTAACAATATCTGCTCCACATTCTGCACCAATTCTTGCAGTATGTGCAACAACTTCTGGGTCATGTGGGTCCTTGATATTTTCTCCTCTAGGATACATCATTGCAAGTAATGGAACATTCCATTCATGACATTCTTCTGAAATTTTTCCTAATTGTTCAACCATTTCTGGTTCTTCTTTTCCTCCAATGTTGATGTGTAGTGAAACTCCATCTGCTCCTAATCGTATTGCCTCTTTTACAGAGCCAGTTAGCATTTTTCTATTTGGAGCTAATGATAATGCAGTACTGGATGAAAAATGGGCTAAAATTCCAACTTTTGTTGGTCTTGGTAATGTCTTGATAATTCCTTTGTTAATTATGATACTTGTCAACCCATGATTTTCACATTTGTAAATTACATCATGTGGTTTTTCTAATCCTTCGATAGGTCCATTGGAAATTCCATGATCCATAGGAATACAAAGCATCTTACCTTTTCTCATAATTTTGCTTAAGCGGATTTCTGTACCTGTTGCCATTAGTGATATCTTTCGCATACCATACTTAAAAATTGCCAAAAATGGAATTTTAGGCTCTTTTTTTATCTAAGAATTAAATATTAATCTCAAAAGATAGATTGTGATTGAGTCAATTAACACAACAAATCCACTCTAGTGAAATAGGAGATATTCTAGAAAATTCACTTAATGGTATTAGACCAAAAAAAGAAGATTATCTAAGATTACTCAAATCTGACGATGTGTATCTGATGGGGCTCGTTGCTGGAAATATAACTCGAAAAAAATTTGGTAAAAAAGTATCTTTTGTCAATAATATTATTTTGAATTACACAAACGTCTGTATCACTGACTGTAAGTTCTGTGCATTTTACAGACCTCCTAATCATGAAGAAGCATACACCTTAACTTTAGATGAAATTGAGGCAAGAGTAAAAACTGGTTGGGACATGTTTAAAATTAGACAAGTTTTGATTCAAGGTGGTCATAACCCCAAACTCGGAATTGAATATTACGAAGATTCATTTAAAATGATTCGTTCAAAATTCCCACTGGTCGGTGTACATGGATTATCTACATCTGAAATTGATATGATTGCTACCGTTGAGAAATCATCAACAAAAGAAATTTTATCGAGATTAAAAGATGCAGGATTACAATCTGTCCCTGGTGCAGGTGCTGAAATTTTAACAGATTCTGTTAAAGAAATTATCAGTCCAAAAAAAATTGATAGTGATGATTGGATTAGAATAATGAAAGAATCATTTGAACTTGGATTACCTGCTTCTGCAACAATGATGTATGGTCATGTTGAAACTAATAATGATATTGTTGAACATTATGATAAAGTTGCCAAGCTACAAAAAGATCTTAATGGATTTATGGCCTTTATTCCATGGAGTTTTGAACCAAATAACACCTTAATGCAAAAAGAGGGAACTGTTACAACTGGCGCTGGAGGAATACAGTTACTAAAAATGATTGCAATCTCTAGAATAATCTTTGACGGTTTAATTGATCACATACAATCATCTTGGTTAACAAATGGTGTTGGTATGGCACAACTAGCATTACAATATGGTTCTGATGATTTTGGTGGAACCTTGATTGGTGAAGAAGTTGTTTCTTGTACTGGCGCTCGCTCCACTGAATTAACTGACACTCGAATCATTGATTCAATCAAGCAAATTGGTTATTCTGCTGAAGAACGTGATAATTTTTATGAAACCGTATCTATGCGTTAAATTCCATATTCAGACCATCTAGAATCCACTAACTTTTTAGTCTCATCATCCACTTCTACTTTTTCTTGAATTTCTCTCTCAAATCCTTCTTCTGCTGTCTTTTGTGTTGCATCTATTCCTAATTTTGAGCCTAGGTTTACCAATGGTGATGCTGGATCTAGAGTATCTGTTGGTGCTCTATCTATAATTGTAATATCTCTTGCAGCATCTGTTCTAGTTGTAATTGCCCAGATAACATCATTCATGTCATGAACATTTACATCTTCATCTACTACGACAAACATCTTTGTTAATGCTAGTTGTCCCATTCCCCATAATCCCATCATGACTTTTTTTGCTTGTCCTGGATATCTTTTCTTTATAGAAATTATTGCCAATCCTTGGAACCATCCTGCTGCCGGCATCTCAAAGTCTACAACTTCTGGATGGAACATTCTAATCATTGGTAAAAATGAACTTGCGATTACTTTACCAATGTATGCATCTTCTAAAATTGGTTTTCCAACAACTGTTGTTAGATAAATTGGATTTTTTCTTTGCATAATTCCAGTTAATGTGAAAGTTGGAAATGGTTCTTTTGGTGTATAATATCCTGTATGATCCCCAAATGGTCCTTCATCTCTGATATCTGCTGAATCAACATAACCTTCCAAAACAATCTCTGCATTTGCAGGAACCTCTACATCAATTGTTTTACACTTTACCATTTTGATCCCTTTTTTTCTTGTAATTCCTGCAAAAAGATACTTGTCTAATCCTTCTGGAACAGGGGCAACTGCTGAAAAAACGGTTGCAGGTTCTCCTCCAATTATAATTGCAACTTCTGTTTTGGTAGATTTTCTCATATCGTGATGTTCTGCACCTCTCTTGTGTTTTTGCCAGTGCATTAATGCATGAGTACTATCCACAATCTGAATTCTATATACGCCCAAATTTCTAATTCCTGTTTCAGGATGTTTTGTTGCAGTTAAACCAAATGTAATGAATCTTCCTGCATCTTTGTGAAATGATTTTAGAATTGGAATGTCATCAAAAGTAGGATTTTCTTTTATTACTTCAGTTACAGGACCACTCTTTTCTAAACTCGGAAATGAATCACTCATTTTTGAAAGTTCAGGTAATTTTTTAATTTTATTTAACATTCCTTTTGGAATTTCCATCTTTGACATATCTGCAATTCTTTGTCCAATTTCAGTAAAGTCTGTTGTCTCAAGTGATAATTCCAATCTCTTCATTGAACCAAACGTATTACCCAAAACTGACATATCATATCCTTTGACATTTTCAAACAATAATGCAGGTCCTTCATCATACATTGTTCGACGTAAGATTTCGGCTAACTCTAATTCTGAATCAACTTGAGTCGAGATTCTTTTCAGTTCTCCAGCTTTCTCTAAAACCTCAATTAATTCATGAATGTCTTCTATTGGCATGTGCTACACCTTTTCAAAAAGAAGGTATAAGCCTAACTCGATATTCAATAAAGTCTCACAGCAAGAGTTTAATTCTCTTTTCTTGAATATGGTTTGTGACTGATTCGGACATTTGTGGAGTTTGCAAGGGTGCTGGAACAATTGAATTAATTGATTCTCAATGTCCCTTCTGTAATGGAACTGGTGAAAATTCTACTGCTGCTGAAAGTTATATGAAATCACACATTTGCCAATGCATATTCCTTGATAGAAAAATGTGCCCAATATGCGGAGAGAAATGTCATCATGATACTCCGCACAGACCAAAAATTAGAATTAGTCCAATAAATTAAGGCATAGGTGGAAGTTCACTTTTTCTTCCATGTCCACCTGAACCAAATTTACAGTAAAAACACAAATCTGATTGCATGTGTGTTAGATGCTCGATCTGTATTGCACCAATTTTCAGTGCAATTTTTGTGAGAATCTTATACTTTAGTGGCATTGCTGGAATGACCTCTTTGATGTAAACTTGATAATGATCTGGACAAAATTTGAGTGTCACACGTGCAGCATCAGATCCTGCTTCGTTGACCTGTTTTGCAAAGTTGATCTGTTCTCTAATGTATTCGTGTTTTGGACATGGACAGTTTTTCCCACCTGGGTGTTTATAGGCTGGAGTATTCTTCCAATCAAAATCCGGATATTCTTTTTCGAAATCATCCATTCACTTCCTATATCTGTATAATTAATAAAATTAGATCAATAATATCCTCATAGAAACATCATAAGCTAAATAAACACCTCAAATGAGGTGAAATTATGGCTACAGCAAAAAAGACAACAAAAAAGAAGTCTACAACATCAAAAAAAGATCTAGAAGCCAAAATTGCTGATTTAGAAGCAAAATTAAATAAATTAGCCGCAGCACAGGAAGCAAAACCTGCTGAGGTAGCTCCTAAACCAGCTGAAACAAAGCCGGCAGAAACTGCAAAACCAAAACCAGCAGAAACTGCACCGGAACCAAAACCAGCAGAAACTGCAAAACCAAAACCAGCAGAAACTGCACCAAAACCAGCTGAGAAAGCACCTCCAGCATCAACCGAACTTCACGAAAGATTCCGTGAAATTCCAACAGGAAACTGGAACACACAAAAAGTTGCAATCACTGGTTTCACTGCACCTGGTAACCGATACTTTGGTAGCAGAGCTCTTGTAGCACAAGTTGAAGTTTCACCATCCAACTGGAATGATCACAAAACAAAAATCACTGGGTACACCGCACCAGGAAACAAGTACTTTGCAACAAAACAAAGACTTGCATATCATCCAGAAGCCAAAAAGTTTGGTACTTGGATAAAAGATACTCCTGCACCACAAGCAGAAAAACCAAAACCAGCAGAAGCCAAAAAGGCAGAAGCAGGTGGTCCACATGGACATGATGAAAAACCAGCAGAAGCTAAAAAAGCAGAAGCTAAACCAAAAAAGGTAGATGCTAAAGGGGCAGATTGGAAATCACAAGAAGCTCAAGATGCATATGCTGCAAAAATGAAGGCTAAAGGCGCAACCTTACCAAAAGGTTTCATCAAAGATGCAAAAGCAAACACAGGACACTAATCATTAGTGTAAATTCTAGAACATTCTTTTTTCTTTTATTTTCTTTAAACTGTTAATTACATTTTATCCTATTTCTCATACTATCACACTCTAAAATTTTGTAATTAGATTCTAAAACTAACTTTTGAAATTAACATGTTAATTAAATATCCATATCTGTGATCAAAGGAATTGGCAAAATCAAAAAAAGCTACAGTAGCAGAAGAAGCAAAGAAAAAACAAGATGCTGCTGATAAAGCTAAAGCAGAATATATTGAAAAAATGAGAAAGAAAGGCGCAACCTTACCAAAAGGTTTCATTTCTGACGCAAAAGCAAACACAGGACACTAATCATTAGTGTAAATTCTAGAACTTTCTTTTTTTATTTCTATTTTCTTGAATTTTCTTCTAAAACTGTCTAATTTATTGAAAAAATCTCAATATCATTACATAAATAAACAACCATGACACTGACCATCTTATGGCTGGTCCACACGCACATGATGAAAAACCAGATGCAGAAGATGCAAAGAAAAAGAAGGCAGAAGCCGATGCAGCTAAAGACGATTATGCTGAAGAAATGAAGAAAAAAGGCGCAACCTTACCAAAAGGATTCATCAAAGATGCAAAAGCAAACACAGGACACTAATCATTAGTGTAAATTCTAAATTTCTTTTTTTCTTTTATTTTTCTTTGATCTACCAAATTAGTATGAATTAAATATAATGGGGTGGGAAATTTTTTAATGACAATCGGACTATATTTTGGTACCCAAACTGGTAAAACAGAAACCGTTTGTGGTATAATAACAGAAGAACTAGGAGATGCAGTAGCAGCTGCCAAAGATGTTACCGAAGGCGATTTGGCAGACTTTGCCGGCCTTGATGGTCTCATATGTGGCATTCCTACTTGGAATACTGGAGCCGAAGAATTAAGATCTGGAACTGCTTGGGATGAACTATTAGAAAAAATAGGTGAATTAGATCTCAAAGGTAAGCCGGTCGCAGTATTTGGTTTAGGTGACTCTGTTGGTTACGGCGAAGACTATGTCGATGCAATGGAAGAACTACACAGATATTTCGAAAAAGCAGGTGCAAAAATGGTCGGATATGTAAGTCTAGATGGCTACGAAAACTTTACTCATTCAAGATGTTTAATTCCACATCTAAATGAAATAACACCACCAGAAGACGGTGAGAAGTTTTGTGGACTACCTGTTGATGAAGACAGCGAAGGAGATCTTACAGCCGAACGAGTAAAGAATTGGTGCACTCAGCTTAAATCTGAAATGGGAATATAAGAAAATCTATACTCCTTTTTACAACTCCTTTTTTCAAATTTTTACATATTTTTGTTTATTTTTTTGCAAAAATTTTATACCGTTACAAAATGCACATAAGCAACTAATTCCCTATTCCACCAATGGCGACATCGAAAAAGCGTACAACAACAAAACGTAAAACAACAACAAAACGTAAAACAACAACAAAACGTAAAACAACATCTTCAAGAACAACAAAAGCTGATTTAGAAGCAAAGATTGCTCAATTAGAAAAGCGATTATCAGGTCTTGCAGCAGGTGCTGAATCAAAACCAGCTCCAAAACTAGCTCCAAAACCAGCTCCAAAACCAGCAGAAACTGCACCAAAACCAAAACCAGCAGAAGTTAAAAAACCAGAAGGCGGTGGCGGTCCACACGGACATGATGAAAAGCCTGCAGACAAGGCACCACCAAAGCCTGCAGAGAAAGCACCTTCAGTTCCACTTCACGAAAGATTCCGTGAAATTCCAACAGGAAACTGGAACACACAAAAAGTTGCAATCACTGGTTTCACTGCACCGAGCAACAGATACTTTGGTAGCAGAGCTCTTGTAGCGCAAACTGAAGTTACACCATCCAACTGGAATGATCAAAAAACAAAAATCACTGGTTACACAGCACCAGGAAACAAGTACTTTGCAACAAGACAAAGACTTGCATATCACCCAGAAGCCAAAAAATTTGGTACTTGGATAAATGATGCTCCGGCAAGTGGACAAGCAAAATCTGCTCCACCACCTCCACCACCTCCACAACCTGAAGTTCAGGCTAGTGCTGGAAGTGCATCTGATGGAAAATCAAAGCAGCAAGAACTTGAAGATTATGAGAAAGAATACTTGGTACGTCTAGAACAGAAAAAAGTTGATGATGCAAAAGCAGCAGCAGAAGCAGCTGCCGCAGAAGCAGCAGCAACCGCAGCCGCACAATCTAACCGAGGCTCAATGCCAAAAGGTTGGGGACCTGCAGGTGCAAAAGCAAACACTGGACATTAACCGCCCTTACTCTTCTTTTATTTTATTTTTGAAAAGCTTCTAGGACTTCCTTTGAATGTCCCTTTGGTTTTACTTTAGGAAAAACCTTGAAAATTTTTCCTTTTTCATTTACTAGAAATGTACTACGATTAATTCCCATAAACTCTCGTCCCATGAATTTTTTTAATCCCCATACGCCAAACTTTTTACAAACTTCTGTCTCAACATCTGCAAGTAAAATGTAAGGTATGTTCATTTTATCACAAAATTTTCTATGTGATGTAACATCATCTTTACTAATTCCAATAATTTCAATTCCGGCTTTTTGAAATTTTTTATAATCTTTAGAAAATTCATCTGCCTCGGTTGTGCATCCTGGTGTAAAATCTCTTGGATAAAAATAAACAACAAATTTTTTTCCTTTGAGTTGAGATGATTTGATCATATTACCATCTGCATCTTGTAATTGAAATTTTGGTACTGCTTTTCCTTCTTCTATCATAATGCTCATATGATTTTTCCAGATAAATATTCTTTGAGTTAAAATTGACTAGTATGTTTTATATGGATATGAAATTCGACATCGAATATGGTTAATCCAAGAGCATGGCTTGCAGAAGCAATTGCAACATTTGGTCTAGTATTCTTTGGACCACTATCTGTAATTCTAGCGGCTGCATGGTATGGTGATGGATTATCAACTGAAGCAATAATTTTCATTTCACTTGGTCACGGTGGAATAATTGTATTGATGGTTTATGCATTTGGACATATTTCTGGTGCGCATATCAATCCAGCAGTTACAATACCTATGATGATTACAAAAAAGATTGATGTTAAAAATGGAATCGGATATATTCTATTTCAAATAATGGGTGCAGTTATAGCAACTCTAAGTTTACAAGCACTATTTCCAGAAATTGGTAAGAAGGTATTCTGGGGTGCCCATGGAGGTCCAAGTGAATTAATCGGTAACAGTATGTTATCTGGATTGGCAGTTGAAATTATCTTGACATTCTTTTTAGTTGTTGTAATTTACATGACTGCAGTTCACACAAAAGCACCAAAGCAAATTTACGGTGGTGCAATAGGCGGAATGGTATTCTTACTACACTTAGTCGGTGTTCCATTAACTGGTGCTTCAATGAATCCTGCAAGATCATTTTCACCTACATTAGTATCTGGAGATGCTGGTTTATGGGAAGTTCAATGGTTATACTGGGTAGGTCCAATCATCGGTGGTATCATTGCAGGTGTGGTAATGAACTACCTGTACGTTAAACCAGCAGAAAAAGAAGCATAATTTTTTTCCAAACGTTTTTAACAATTTTTCCAAGTAAATTAATGGGTTCATAGCTCAGCATGGATAGAGCGATTGCTTGCGGAGCAATAGGTCGGGGGTTCGAATCCCTTTGGGCCCGTTTTAAATTTACTACATAAATGACGGCAAGAATTACCTCAAAACAAAATTTCTATGTATTTTTTTGGTAAAATAATAATACTTTAAATGATTACTGGAGGGAGGATTTCGGATGTTAAAAGATAAGATTGAAGAATTGAAAAAGAAAAAGGATGTAGTTATTCTTGCACATAATTATCAAATTCCTGAAGTTCAAGATGTAGCTGATTTTGTAGGTGATTCTTTAGGTCTTGCACGTCAAGCAGCAAAAACCCCTCATAAAACAATTTTATTCTGTGGTGTACATTTCATGGCTGAAACTGCAGCAATAATTAGTCCTGAAAAAAAAGTTCTTATTCCTGACGCCAATGCAGGTTGTTCTTTATCTGATTCAATAAACATTGATCAATTAAAAAAATGGAAATCTGAACACCCACATGCAATTGCAGTTGGTTATGTCAATACTACTGCTGAAATAAAATCTGAATTAGATTATTGTTGTACTTCCTCAAATGCAGTAAATGTTGTTAAAGCAATTCCTGACGAAAAGGAAATTCTATTCTTACCTGATATGTTCTTAGGATCTTATGTTGCAAAAATGACTGGAAGAAAAAATATGTTAATTTGGGCAGGAGAATGTCATGTACATGCTGGCATTACACCTGATCATGTTAAAGAAAAATTAAACTCTCTCGCTAATGCAGAATTTCTAATTCATCCTGAATGTAGCTGTACTACTCCTATGATGTACGATGTTGCAAATGGTAGCTACAAATCGAATCAAGTACAAATTCTATCTACTGAAGGAATGATGAATCATGTGAAAAATTCAAAATCTAATGAATTTGTAGTTGCAACGGAAACTGGAATTTTATATAGAATGAAACAACAAAATCCTGGTAAAAAATTCATTCCTGCATCAGAAAAAGCAGAATGTGAATATATGAAAATGATTACGCTAGAGAAAGTCTATGATTCTTTATTAAATGAGGAAAATGTAGTTACCGTTCCAAAAGATACTGCTGATAAGGCACGACTTGCAATTGAAAGAATGCTTGCAATAAGTTAAGAAATTTCTAAACTCAAATCTATACCATTAACTGAATTAGTAATACTTCCCACAGAAATCATATCGACATTTGTTTTTGCATATCTTGTAATATTTTTTGAATTTATCCTTCCTGATGCCTCTAAAACAACCTTGTTTCTTAATCCAAGTTTGATTAATTTTTTTACTGTTTTCTTAATTTTTTCTGGAGTGAAGTTATCTAGCATTATGATGTCTGCCCCCATCTTTGCACACAAAATTGCATCTTTTTCTGTCTCAACTTCAATCTCAATTTTACCTCTTGTTTTTTTTGCTTTTCTTAAAATATCTTCAATTGATTTCTCAACTGCCAAGTGATTATCTTTAATCATAATACTTTCGTTGAGAGTCATTCTATGTTTTTCTCCACCGCCAATTTTTACTGCTTCTTTATCAAAAAATCTTAAACCTGGAACTGTCTTTCGTGTTGCAAAAACTTTGGATTTTGAGCCTGCTGATTTGATCTGTTTTTTGAGATTGTTTGTCTGTGTTGCAATTCCACACATTCTCGATAGTAAATTCAACGCTGTTCTTTCACATGTTAAAATATTTCCTGCGTTACCTTTTATTTCTAAAATGATCTCATTCGGTCTTGCAAATTTTCCATCTTTTTTATGAATTTTAGTTTTACATTTTTTTAATGCAAAAATTTCTTTTGCATACTTAGTACCTGCAACAATTGTTTCTTCTCTTGTAATGATTCTTGCAATGATATTTTGCTTTTTCAATAATTTACTTGTAATGTCGCCATTTCCAACGTCTTCATCTAAAAATCGTTTTAATTCTCTTTTTGGAGAATATGTCAATTTATGTTACCTTTAATGCATATTTGCCTGGTTTACTAATTCCTAACGTACTGGCAATTTTTGAGTTAGTTGGTTTAACAACTAGAACTATTCCGTCCCAGTCTGGTGAAAGGTCTGTTGATTTACATACTGGACAAACTTTTGCCACTGTTACACATCTACATTCTCTACAAGCTAATTCTTTTGCCAATTATTTTTCCTCAACAACAACTTCTTTTGCATCAACTTCTTCACCATTTGCTTTTGCAATTTCTTCTTTAATCCATTCTTCTGTACCTAGGAATGGCTGTCTACATGTAATTCCAATTTTTCCCATTGTAGCTGCTTTACCTAATGATACTGCAGTAATTCTAGTTCTTAACATGGAACCAACTTTTAATGTTCTTCCACTTTGATTTGCAATTATCATACCTGATGCCACATCACTTTTCAAATAATCATCCATTACTTGTGACAAGTGTAACAATGCATCAGTTGGTCCAATTCTTACAAATGCACCAAAGTCTGTAATGTCTACAATTTCACCTTGAACGATTTCTTGTAATTTTGGATAAAATGTTAATGCTTGAAATTCTACTCTATGGAATGTACCACCATCACCTGGAATCATTTTTCCCATTGGCTCCACTTTGGCATCCATTACCATTATGATGTATCCTAATTCCTGATTGATCATACTTTCATATTTTGATTTTAAAATACTCTCTGCTGCTTTCTTCAATGTTGAACCAAATAGACTAGGTGGAATTCTTACAATATCTACTAGAGTTGAAACCGAAAACAATTGCAATTTTTTGATGGAATTTTTATTTATGAACCTTTGGATATTTTCTAAGATTTATTCAAATTATTCCAATTTTTCTAGTATGCCTGTGCCTCAGTGCACGATAATTCTCTAATTAGTTCGGACTAAGTAAAGAATATTTTAAATGAAGAGAATGAGTAATCTGCACAATGGTTGGTGTAGATCAAGTATTAGAAAAACTGGCAACAGTCGTTGATCCTGATTTGAAAAAAGATATCGTATCAATGGGTATGATTAAGGATTTAGAATTAAACTCGGGTGATCTTAAATTCACTTTAGAACTAACTACTCCTGCTTGTCCATTTAATGATGAGATTGAAGCCGATGTAAGAAAAGCTATTGATGACATTGATGGCATTGAAAATTTTGATTTGAAAGTTACTGCAAAAGTTATGGAAGGTCGTTCACTTGATGCCGATGAAGCAATGGCAACTGTCAAAAATGTAATCGGCGTTGCTAGTGGAAAAGGTGGTGTTGGAAAATCCACTGTGTCATTAAATCTTGCACTTGCATTATCTCAAACCGGTGCAAAGGTTGGTTTACTTGATGCAGACATCTATGGACCAAGTATTCCTCTAATGTTAGGAATGAAAGATGGTGCAATGGAAGTAGAAGATAATAAATTACAACCTGCAACATTTGATGATCTTAAAGTCGTATCTTTTGGATTTTTTGCAGAACAAGAACATCAAGCAGCAATTTATCGTGGACCTATAATTTCTGGAATCTTAAAACAGTTTTTAGTTGATACAAACTGGACAAATCTTGATTATCTTATAGTTGATCTTCCACCCGGTACTGGTGATATCCCGTTAACATTAGCACAAACAATTCCTATCACTGGCATACTAGTTGTAACAACTCCTCAGGATGTTGCAAGTAATGTTGCAGTCAAAGCAATTGGAATGTTTGATAAACTCAACGTACCAATACTTGGCGTTGTAGAAAATATGAGTTATTTCTCTTGTCCTGATTGTTCAAACAAACATTACATCTTTGGTAATGGTGGAGCAAAAAAAATTAGTGAAAAACATGAAATTCCATTCTTAGGAGAAATTCCATTAAACTCTGGAATTATGGAAGGTTCTGATTTAGGTAAACCTGTAATGATGACAGATGCAGAATCACCTAGTGCAGAAGCATTCAGAATCGCAGCAAAAAATGTTGCAGCACAATGTAGTATTGTTGCAGCAAAATTACAAGATGAGATGCAAGCAGAAGCTACTACAAACTAATCTCTTGATTTTACCCCCAAACTTACGTGATGAATTAAAAATTCCTTTAGGCAAATTAATTCTAAATGATTCATCTGAAAAAGAATCTTATATTCAAAAAATTTATTCTGAAAAAGTTGTGATTACTGTTGGCGATGCCACATCAGAGTTACTTTTAGGAATGGGGTTAACTCCATTATTACACATTATTGATGGACAAGAAAAACGTGAGAAACGTTCTCCACCTTTAGCTGAATCAATCAACACTGAATTAACCGTAAAAAATAATCCTGGCGAAATTAGCACTGACAGTTACAATCTCATTAAAGATATTTTTGAGCAAAAGCCTCCAATTCGATTACTAGTTGACGGTGAAGAAGATTTACTGGTACTGCCTGTTTGTCTATTCGCTCCTGCAAATTCAGTTGTAATGTATGGTCAACCCAATGAAGGGTTGGTAATTGCTGAAATCACTGATGAAGTGAGAGACAAGGTTCAAAAAATAGTAAATCAAATGAAATAAGGGATGATGAGACGGTGGCTGTATGACTTGTGATTACAACACTAAACTCTGACCATCTTTTACACTTAGCCAAGATCATTTGACATCATCCAATAAAGTCTAAAATTTAGAATCTAACCATGAAGCTAGATGATGAGCTCCGTTTAGTAATACTAGAAAAAGTAGGAATATACTCAAAACGATTCTCAACATCTGAGCCACAAGTATTTTTTACAAACAAAGAAGTGATGGCCGCTCCAAAAGAAATTACTGAAGGCTGTAGAACTACGGCCTACAAGTATTATGGTGTTTCATACATGGAAAAAAATACAATTTTCCTCAATGTCAAAAAAATCCCTGATGAAAAGACTCTGGAAAATACAATTGTCCATGAATTGATCCATCAAAGATTTCCGTATCTTAGCCATGGTAAAAGATTCAACAAATTAGTCCGTCAGGGGTTGCGTGGAAAGACATTTGATCCATATAGGAAAAGAAATTCTCCCAAAATCTCTTGTTGATTTATATTCTTCAGAGATTCGTTTTTCAAATATACAATGGCTACTGAAACTATTCTGGGTTTGCCTATCGAGGTAATTGTTCCAATTATTGCAGCAATTGCATCCTTTGCAGTTGCAGGGATATACACGGGCTGGGTCGCCAAACAAAACCCTGGTACAAAACAAATGCAGGAAATCTCTGAAGCAGTAAGAATCGGTGCAGCAGCATTTTTGAGACGTGAAATGAGAATTATTATTCCAATTGCAATTGGATTATCTGTAATTATTGGATTTTTCATTGGTGATTCAAATGGAATCGCTTTTGCAGTGGGTGCAACACTTTCTGCAGTTGCAGGATTTATCTCATTGAAAGTTACAGTAAAGGCTGCAGTAAGAGCAGCACATGCAACAGGCTCTGGTTTAGGAAAAACTTTTGCTATCACATTTAGAGGCGGCGCAACAGTTGGTCTTGCAGTTCCTGCAATGGCACTAGCTGCAACCGCAATTTTATATATGATTTATCCAAACCCAATCACCATTGCAGGTATCGGAATTGGTGCAAGTCTAATTGCATTATTCATTAGAATTGGTGGTGGAATTTTCACAAAGGCTGCAGATATGGGTGCAGACTTGGTAGGAAAAGTAGAAGCAAACATTCCTGAAGATGACCCACGAAACCCTGCTACAATTGCAGATAATGTGGGTGATAATGTAGGGGATGCAGCAGGCATGGGTTCAGACGTATACGAATCATACATTGTAACAATTTTAGCATCATTACTAATTGCAGCATTAATCGGTTCACCAGAAAACTTTGCATATCCAATCTTAATTGGAGCATCTGGATTAGTAGCATCAATCATTGGTACTGCAACAATTGGCTCAAGAAAGATTACTGATGTTATGAAGCCACTGAACATTTCATTTTACGTTTCAGCAGCAATAGCAATTGCACTTAACTTTGTATTCACTCAAATAATTTTAGGAGATACTCCAATTGCTTATGCATTATTTGGTTCAACTGTCATCGGTGTAATTCTGGTTCCAGTTATACAAAAAATTACAGACTATTACACAAACGCAAACTCAAAACCTGTTGTAGAAATTTCTGAATCTGCAAAGTGGGGCTATGCATCACTAACATTAATGGGAATTATCAAAGGCTTACAATCAACTGGACCATTCATGATTGCACTGGTTGCAGCAATTATCATTTCATTTGCAATTACATCTGCAGCAGCACCTGAAGGTACTGACCCACTATTGTATGGAATCTTTGGAACATCACTAACTGCAATGGCTATGCTAAGTCTAGCAGGAATCGTTCTCTCAATTGATGCATTCGGTCCAATTGCAGACAATGCAGGCGGTATTGTAGAGATGACTGAAATGGGCGAAGAAAATCGTAAAATTACTGATGAGATTGACGCAGTCGGAAATACGACAAAGGCTGTAACCAAAGGCTTTGCAATTGCAAGTGCAGCGCTAGCTGCATTAGCAATGATTCAAGCATTCCAATTTGAGGCATCACACTATTTCAGCGACGTTGTAATTGACTATGGTCTATCAAACCCATCAGTTATTGTAGGTCTCTTAGTTGGTGGATTAATTCCATTTATCATCACAGGCCAATTAATCAGCGGTGTAGAACGTGCAGCAAAGAAAATGGTCTATGAAGTTAGAAGACAATTCAAAGAAGATCCTGAAATTTTAACCGGTAAATCAAAACCTGATTATGCAAAGTGTGTAGACGTTGCAACAATTGCATCAATCGGAGAACTATGGAAATCAGCATCAGTTGCAGTAGCAGCACCAATCATTGTCGGTATATTATTAGGTCCTTCTGCAGTAGCAGGTCTCTTAATGGGAGCCGTTGTCTCTGGAATTTATCTTGCATATCACTTAGCAAACACTGGTGGTGCATGGGATAACGCAAAGAAACTCATTGAAATGAGAGGTGAGAAAGGTACTGAAGAACATAAAGTCGCAGTAGTCGGTGATATCATCGGTGATCCTTACAAAGATACAGCAGGTCCTGCACTAAACACAGTAATCAAACTCTTGAACACAATTGCAATCGTATTCGTTCCAGTATTCTTTGCAGTTATTGTATTATAGAAAATTTAGAAAAACAGTCACTATTATGAATTCTTAGTTTCTTCAATATTTTTCTGCATTTTTTCTGTATGTTTATGTAATTGATCTAGGTCATGAAGCATATTGTCTATCAAATCATTATCTTTACTGAATGGTTCAGCAATATTCAGTGTCTCTTTGGCTTTTTGAAAAAATTCAATTGTATCACGTATGTACGCTTCGTGTTCTTTTAATTCATCTTCCAGGTTCACATGATTTTGAAATCTGTAGAGCGATATAGAGATTTCTTGTTTTCTTTAAGTACATTCGTATCATGAACTTGTAAAAATACGATACATTGTTTAAAATCTAAACAAAGAACTGGTGACTCATGTATGAAAGAAAACTCCTAAAAGATCAAAAAGAGCGCTCTGTTCTTTTTGTAGGGTTTTTGTTGATTGTGGGTATAGGCATAATGATGATCCCATAATTCCTTTCTTTTCTTTTTAAAATTTTTAGATGAACTTAGGTAAAATATAGAAAAATAAAATAAAAAAAGATTATAGAATTAACAGCCTTCCATCTTTTGGATGAAATAACCTTTTTCTTTAATCTCAGTTTCTACTGGTTCTGGGGCACCTTGTGTGTGACAGAATTGACATTCCTCTCCTGTTACAGTTGCACCTTCTTCACCAACAGTTGCTAGCCATTCTTTTGCAAATTTTATTGCTTGATCATGATCCTGCTTATCGGTGATAACATCGAAATGCATTGTATGACCATCTTTGGCTTTAACATAAGTGTCGTAGACGTGTATATCCATTGCCATATTCTTGATGCAAAATTAGTTCTATTTAATTTATCACTATATTATTGAAATCTGTTTTACGTTCTCGTCTTCTAAAATGAAGCAGTTCATTTCTTTTGTCTTACCTGAATAAATTATCCATGGGAAAGGATTCACTCTCATGAATTTTTTGTCTGTCTCTGATGGATATGCTTCTGATTCTGGATGTGAATGAAAAATACAAACTATTTCCATGTTTGATTTCTTTGCTTTTTGGTCTACTTCAAACTCTTTATCAGGTGAAATTGTAAAAGTAACCTCAGACTTTGCGGTATTTTCTGTTAAGACTAATTCTTTTACAGTCCAGTTCTCATCAGTCTCATTTCCAACTAGAATTGCACAAGACTCGTATGGTTTTTCTGATTCTGCATACTTTGCTAATTCTTGTTTATCCTTATCTGATAAAATAATAGATTTATTCACTATTGTTATTCTACTGACTCTTCTATAATTATTGTTGAGACCATCCATGGGTGCACAATGCACATGTATTCGTATGTTCCAAGGTCTAACTTGTTAGTATCCAGTTTGTAAGTTTCTCCTGCATTTAGTAGTCCTGTATCAAATGTTTCACCAAAGTCTACTGAACTTGTAGCAGTATGTGACATTGCATCATCGTTTACCCATTCAATAATGTGACCTTGTGAAACTACTGCTTCATCTGGTTCATAGTCTGGAGCACCTTGTACATCTGATCCTGCTAACATTGAAATTATGAATATTGGTCCTTCTGGAATTGCTTCTTCTATGGCTTCTTCTACTTCTGAAACGTCTGATGCAACCATGTAAGGGTCTGGTCCTACAAATCCAAATGCCATGTAAAGTCCGATTCCTGTTCCAAATGCTAAAACAAAGATCACTCCAACAGGTTTTGCATAAACTGGCATTTTCATTGCAAAGTATGAAATTACAATTGCCGGAATTGCAATCATAATTAATATCCCTGCAAATAATGGCAATGTTGAATTTTCTGTCATTGTAGTTGCAAATGTTCCAAATCCTAGAGAAATTGAGATAATTGCTAGTACAGTTGCTTTTGTACGATTTGATGTTGAAATTCCTCCTTCCAAAAGACCGGCTGTTAAAATTATTAATCCAAACATGAAGAGTAATCCGGTCAATGCATGCATTCCATCAATGAATGTGTGGGCAATTCCTGAATATGATGTGATAAGTCCCACAAGACCAATTGCGGTTAGTCCTCCTCCTGGCATTATTAGATCCCAATTACTCAATTCTGCTTTGATGCTTTCAGAGTATTATTTTATCCTTATGTAACAAAGAAGATCGTCTATTAGAAGGGAATAAATTCGATACAACAAAAATATGAGTATATTGGGAATAAAAGAAATAATTGAAATTTCAAAACCAAGAATTGTCGTTCTTCTTGTAATTACAGCTGTTACATCGATGTATGCAGCAAGTAAATTGATTGGACCTGAATTGGACACTTGGGGATTAATTCATATCATTATTGCAGGAGGTTTGGCATCAGCTGGCTCAAGCGCATTGAATCACTACTATGACCGTGATATTGATCCATTAATGGAAAGAACCAGTACTAGACCAATACCATCTGGAAGAATAAAACCAAACTCTGTTTTGATTTATGGTTTGACGGTAAGTGTGATTTCTGTTGTATATGGTGCATTAGCTTTGAATTACATCTCAGCATTTTTCATTGCACTTGGAATATTTTTCTATGTGATAATATACACAGCATGGCTAAAGAGATTAAATTCATCAAACATTGTGATTGGTGGCTTTGCCGGAAGTGCAGCTTCTATGGCTGGATGGTCAGCAGCAACAGGCTCTATGGATATTCTAGGATTTTTAATTGGATTTCTCGTATTCGTTTGGACTCCATCTCACTTTTGGTGTCTAGCAATGAAAATGAAGGATGAATATTCTGCAGCCAAAGTTCCAATGCTTCCAGTTCTAATTGGAATGCAAAAAACATCAAAATATATTTTGATTAATACATTGATTTTACTTCCATACTCGTTAATGCTTTATGCATTTGGAATGGGTCTTGTTTACACAGCAATTGCAGCTGCTTCTGGTGGTCTAATGCTTGTATATCATTATAAATTAACAAAAGAGCCAACATCTGACTTTGCATGGAAAGCATACAAAGTAACTGCTCCATATTTGACAATAATTTTCTTAGCTGTTGCATTGGATGCAGCTTTTAATTTCAGATTTTAATAATTTTTAAGAGTTGGGAAAACTAGCTTCGTAGTCTTTTTCTTGTGTTTCTTTTATTTGTTCGTCGTAGGCATCTTCTTCAACTTTTTCTGTAACTGCTTGAATTCTTCTATTATCTTTTGTTACCCATGCTACATTGATCAATCCCATTATCTCTAAATCTAGTAGAACTTTGTTAAATTTACCTTCGGTGATAACTGTACCGTCTTTTGTAAGTGCTTTCTCTAATTCTTTATCGGTATAGTTTTCTTTTTGTTTAATTATTTCTAATACGTGATTTCTTATTGGAATTGCCATATCAAATCTAACCGTAAAACGTTTTGTCAGCCTCTCGTGGAATAATGCTTGATGCACCTTCTTTAATCTTCTCATACCATGATTCTACTTCTTTTGTTATTGACGGTCTGATCTTTTTCAATCCTGCAGCAAAGTCTTTACTTGAAATCTCTTTAGAGTTATTTTGCATTGCTTCAACTGCCGCTTCTCTACATAATGATGCCAAATCTGCACCTGAATAACTCTGTGTAGCAACTGAAATCTCATGTAAATCTACATCTTTTGATAACGGCATTCCATCTGTTAATATTTTGATTATTTCTAAACGACCTTTTTCATCTGGTGGACTAACAAAGACGTTCAAATCTAATCTACCTGTTCGTAACATAGAGTTATCAATCAAATCTGGTCTGTTTGTGATTCCTATGATTACCACTCTAGATGTTGTTCCTTCTTCCATCTCTGTCAACATTTGACTGAGTATATTTTCTCCAATTCCTCCACCTTCTTCTCCATTTTTCATTTTTGCCAATGAGTCTAGCTCGTCAAAAATTATTACACATGGTGATGATGCCTTTGCTTTTCTGAAAATTTCACGTATTGCTTTTTCTGATTCTCCTACCCATTTTGATAATATTTCTGGTCCTCTAACCAGAATCATGTTTCCTCCACTTTCGGTAGCTAACGCTCTGGCCAAAATTGTCTTACCACATCCTGGTGGTCCATACAACAATGCCCCTCTAGGTGGTTTTATTCCCATTTTACTAAATTTCTCAGGATCATTCATTGCAACTATCAAGTTATCTTGAAGAACATGTTTTGATTCTTCTAATCCTCCTACATCTTCCCAGTAAACCTTCGAACGTTCTACATAGAACTCTCTCATTGCTGTAGGGATTATACCATGCATGGCATCATAAAAGTCGATTATTTTTACTTCCATTGATTGAAGAACTTTTGCAGGAATTTTCTCTGTTTCTAAATCAATTTCTGGTAAATATCTTCGAATTGATCTTATTGCTGCTTCTCTGCACAATGATTTCATATCTGCACCTGTATATCCGTGTAATTCTGCTGCAAGACTTTTCAAGTTAACATCATCTGCAATAGGCATTCCTCTTGTGTGAATCTGCATAACCTCTAATCTACCATCTGCATTTGGAACTGAAATTTCCATTTCTCTATCAAATCTTCCTGGTCTTCTTAATGCAGGATCAACACTATCTGGTCTATTTGTTGCACCAAGTACTACCACGTTTCCTCTATCTGTCAATCCATCCATTAATGCAAGTAATTGGGCTACAACTCTTTTTTCTACATCGCCGTATGCCTCTTCTCTTTTAGGTGCGATTGCATCAATCTCGTCAATGAAGATTATACTTGGAGAATTTTCTTTTGCTTCTTTGAAAATATCCCTCAATTTTGCTTCTGTTTCACCATAATACTTGTTCATAATTTCCGGACCGTTAATTGATAACATTCTTGCTTCTGATTCACTTGCAAGAACTTTTGCAAGTAATGTCTTACCACATCCTGGTGGACCATACAATAATACTCCGCTATGTGGCTCAATTCCCAATCTTACAAATAACTCTGGATGTCTTAACGGTAATTCTACTATTTCTCTCATTATCTTAATTTCTTCTTGCAACCCTCCAACTTCTTCATACGTTATTCGAGATTTTTTATCTTCAGATGCTTCTGATAAAATTGTTAGAGTGGTGGCTCGTTCAATACGTACTATTCCTTTAGGGGAAATTTTTTCTATTTTAAAATCCATTGCATTTCCAAGAATCATTACTGAAATTTCATCACTTTGACTTAATGGTAATCCTTTCAATCTATTTTTTACAAAATCCGTAAATTCCTTGTCAACTGTCACTTGGTCTGTAATTGGAGTTAATGTAACTGATTTTGCTGGTTTTGTTATTATTTTTTTAATTTCTACTACATCGCTTAATGCAACTCCTAAATTTTTTCTTGTTTGACCATCAATTCTGATTGTATCTGGATATTTCTCATCTTCATCAGTTGGCCAAACTATAGCACATGTAGATTTTTTTGAGTTAATTTGTATTACATCGCCTGGTGTTACTTGAAGATAATCCATTGCATCGGGACCAATTCGAGCTCTTTTTTTCCCAATATCTCTTTGTTTTGCTTCTCCCACTCTCATTTGTAGTGGGTCGACATTTCGAGTCAACTAAACTCCTATTTCATGTCAACTGACATGCGGCTCATATTCAGCACCTCAAACTCACTAACCCCTTCGACAGATTTGACAGAATTTTCTAATGATTCCATCTTACCTTCAGCATCTTCTAAAGTGAATTCTGCTTTGATAAATTCTAATCCAAAAGCTAATGGCTCTTTTGTGTGTCTTCGTAATTCAATCTCATCTTTTAGATTTGATTTTATTCCTTCAACTAATTTATCTAAATCTACTTCGGTTCCAGTAGGAAGTATTTTTACAATTAAAAGTAATTGAGCCATTTTCTATGGTCCTGAAAAGCCGCATGATTTGCATGTATATGGTGCTGCGGCTTCTCTACAACTTCCACATCTCCAAATTAATTCGTTATTACACTCTGGACAATTGAATTTAACATTCTTGTCACCTGGCATAATATGTCTACTACATCCATTACATACCGGTAGTAAAATACTTGAAGACATACTAAAATCTGCTCTATTAGGAATTTATACCTTCCTTGAAATTTTATGCTTTATTTTGAACAAGTCTCTTGATTTCTCCTCCAATCAATGCCTGCATTGTATTGAAGGAACCTTTCATACCCAGTAATCTGAGAATTGAACTTGTATGAAAATCAAAGTCTTCCTTATTTGAGATATCTTCTTCAATTTCCGGTGTAATGGAATTAAATAATTTATTCACTGTTCCATTATCTAATCTTGCAAGTATTTTTCTAGCAAGATTTTGCTTCTCAAACTCTTTTCCAAATTTTTCTTTCCATTCTTTTTCATAATTCATCAATGATGAAGAATCGCCTGTCTCTATTGCTTTTGAAATTGCTCTACCTGCCATAATTCCTGCCATTCCGCATGAGAAAATACCTCCTGCAGTTGTAGGTTTTGCTTGTCCTGCAGCATCTCCAACTATTATTGTATTATCCTCCACAAAATTCTTAATTGGTCCTTTGATCCAGATTGGTGCAAATATTTTTCTAATTGTCGAAAAGTCACCTTTAGATTTTAGAAATTCATCCATTCGTCCTAATGTGTTAATTCCTTTACCTGAAACTCCTACTTTACCTACTCCTTTTCCTGAAGGAATTATCCATGCAAAAAATTCTGGATATTTTTCTTGATCAAAATATACTTCTACTTGACCTTCTTTAATCCAGTCTGCATAAACTTCATATTGTGCAGTTAGTAATATTCCATCTCTATCTTTATTGGCTAATCTTGAAACTCCCCTACAATCTACAAAAAATTTACATTCTATATTTCCATTTGAAGTTCTTATCACATTATCAGTTTTTTCTTGAAAACTAGTCTTTACAGAAATCTCAGCTCCATTATCTCTTGCTTGTCTTGCTGCTTGTTTATCTAACTCTCTTCTATTTATGACTATGATTTTTTGTTTTTTTGAATTAATTGTAATCTCTTTTCCTTCTGGAGAAAAAATCTTTGCACATTCTACTTTACTATCAAATGTTTTTGGTGATGGTTCTATATCTAATTCTTTTAATGCATTTTCGCTAACTAATCCGCCACAATGTTCTGGACTTCCTACTTCGAATCCTTCTTCCAAAACTAAAACTGAATGACCATTTTTTGCAATTTCTCTTGCAGCTAAAAGTCCAGAAATACTTCCTCCAGCTACTACCGCATCATACATGTATGGTTTGTATCTTTATTTGGTATTTGAATTGTAACGTTTATCATCAACTTCTATAATTATTTCATATGACTGATATCAAACAGGTTATTGCGGTTAGAACTGATCTTGGAATGGGAAAAGGTAAGATTGCAGCACAAGTTGGTCATGCATGTGTTATGGGTGCAGAACATGTTCGAAAATCACATCCCGAATGGTTTCAAACTTGGTGGGGTGGACAAGAGAAAGTTGTTGTCAAGGTTTCTGGAATAAAGGAATTAGATGAAGTCAAAAGAGGTGCAATTGAGTTAGGTCTCCCATGGTCTGAAATAACCGATGCTGGTCATACACAAATTGCACCCGGAACAACAACTTGCATATCTGTTGGACCTGCTCCAGAAAATTTAATTGATAAAGTTACTGGAGATTTATCATTACTTTAAGAATCAGATATAACAAGCTCTGATTTTGAAAAGTTGTGAAGCAAAAAACAAAAGGTATTCTTGCATTCGCATTTTTGGGAGGTATTTTATTAACATCGACTGTATTATTTGCAATTGCTCCACCAGCAGCTACTATGACTATGGAAGAAAAACAAGTTTTAGATAAATTTGATTTTATGATGAATGCATGTGTAGAACGTACATCTGACTTAGAAAATAATGAACAAGCTCTTGTTGCATGTCAGGAAGTTGCAACACAAGATCGTAATTCTTCACTTTGTGATGTTGGACAGAAAATTGGTGAACAGATGTTAATTGATAATTATTGTACTGAACTTAGTTTAACAAAGACTGGAACTCCTATGGATAATTTCCCTGATGATCAACGTGCAACTTTTTGTGGAGGCAGTGATGCAAAATCCACATCTTATGTACAGGAATACCAAATTCCAACATTATGCACACAACCCCTTGCAATCAAAGTTGCACCAGATGGAAATGTATGGTTTGTTGAATCGAATGTAGGTCAAATTGCAAAATTTGATCCTATATCTGAAAAATTCACTGAATTTGAAAATGATATGTGGCCAGAAGGTGCACGTACTATGTCATGGGGGATGGATTATTCTTCTGATGGCACAATGTGGTATACTGATGGAAGTTTTGATACTATTTGGCGTTTTGACACAATTGGTGAAACATATGATGCAATGTCCTATCCTCCTTCTGAAGAAGGTTCGTTACCTCAAAAACTTGCTATACGCGGTTCAAATATTATAGTAAATGACTTTACTGGAAGTAAAATTACTTTCTTTGATTTAGCTCAAAATATTGATGACCTTACATATTCTAGTATTGTGGCACCAATTCCAAATTCATTTACTGGTGATTTTGGAGTTGATTCTAAAAATAATTTATGGTATACAAATTGGGTTCCAGAAACTACTGGATTATTATTAAAATTCAATATTGAAAAATACAAACAAGATTCCTATTTGGCAAGTACAGGAATAGACATTCCACTCGAAAATTATTTTGACGTATATGATTTTCCAGATGATCTCAATACTGCAAATGGATTGTCTGTAGATGAAAATGATAATGTTTGGATTGTGGATACTTCTAGTAGTTTCTTTTTCAAATTTGATCCTGATGAAGAAATATTTACAAAATTCATTACCTCAACACCTCAAAAATCTGCATATGGGAATTCAACTGGAATAATAAAAACACCAATTTCTAGACCCTATTGGACTGAAACTGATATGAATGGAAATCTTATTTTCAATGAACAAACATCCAATCAACTTGCAGTCTTTGATATTGATAATGAACGACTAATAGAATACATGGTACCATCTAAAAATCCTAACTGGGCTGACTGTGAAGATAAATCAAAATCAAATTGTGGTGTTGCACAAATTTTCGGTTTTGATGTGATAGATGATAAAATTTGGTTTACAGAATGGGCAGAAAATAAAATTGGTGTAGTTGATACTGGAAAATCTCTTCCATTCACAGTAAATACCAATGTTGAATCTATAAACCTCAAAAAAGGTGAAACTGAAACAATTTCTTTGAGTATAAATCCCTCATCATCAAACATTGGGGATATCAATTTCAATTTTGCTCATACTGCATCAACTGCTACAAAATCATCTGATCTTTTAATCTCACATGACTTCAATAGTTCTAATGAAATTATTGTATCCATCACTGCAAGTCAAATTGCATTATCTGGAGATTACAAATTACTTTTAGGAGTTTTCAACTCTGAGGTAAACGTATCAAAATACGTCGATATCATTATTGAACCGTGATTCCACAAATTGATAAAGAGATAGGACTCTCTGTTTATACTACAAAATATGCTCCTCTTTCTGGAAAAATTAAAAAAAATGAAAATGATTTTTTGGTGAAAGAGGTTTTATCTGAAAAAGCCATAGACTCATTTGATAATTTGGATGGGCATGCTGTTTACTTGTTAAAAAAATCTGGAATTGATACAAATCATGCATTAATTGATATCGAAAAACGCTATGGTCTTGTCTTAAAATCGCTTGGTTTGAAAGATGCAAATGCAAAAACAGAACAGTACGTTTACACCTACAAAAAAATAAACTCCTTAGACGAATATACTGGACAAAAATATTCTGCCAAAAGACTTGGATTTGTAGAAAAACCCATATCAAAAAAAGATATGCTAGGAAATTATTTTGAAATTACAGTATCTGACATGAATGAATCATTGCCATCATTTACCGGTAATGAAAATATTCTTAATTTTTTTGGATATCAAAGGTTTGGTTCAAAACGACCAATAACGCATCTAGTTGGAAAATCAATCATTAAAGGTGATTATGAAGAAGCACTTGAGTATCTACTAAGTTTTTCATCAAAATATGATTCAGAAAAAAATAATGAAATGCGGAAATTAATATCTGAACGTAAATCTGAATCTGAAGTAATTGAATTATTACCATTTTCTATGGATATTGAAAGAAATTTACTAAAACAACTTTCCAGTGACAGTGATCCTAAGAATGCAATACGTTCGATTCCACTTGCATTACGAAGATTTTACATTCAAGCATATCAATCATTTCTATTCAACAAAACTTTGAGTCTTGCACATGAATTTGAAGAAGAATTATCATTACCGACAATTGATGATGTTTGTTTTGATAAAAATTCTATATTGGGAAAATTTGAAAATGATCCTAAACAAAAACTTGCTATTCCACTTGTAGGTCATTCATATTATAAAAAATCAAGATTTGATTATTATATAAAAAAAATTCTTGATGAAGAATTGCTTACCCCAAAAGATTTCTTCATAAAAGATTTCCAAGAACTCTCAGTTGAAGGTGGATTTCGTAATGCATCAATTAATTATTTGAATTTCAAGATTGATGAAAATATGATAAAATTTCAATTATCTCGTGGCTCATATGCCACAATCCTGTTAAGAGAAATTCTAAAACCTTCAAATCCTTTGGATTCTGGATTCTAAAATTTTGAAAGCTTTTTTTATTGTTTAACCTGAATGAATGTATGGAGAAAGCAACTTTTGCTGCAGGGTGTTTTTGGCACGTTGAAGAAGTATTTTCTAAAACAAATGGTGTAAAATCTACCGCTGTAGGATACACCGGAGGTCATACAGATAATCCTACATATGAAGATGTTTGTACTGATAAAACTGGTCACGCTGAAGCTATACAAGTTGAATTTGATCCTGCAGAAATTTCATATTCTGATTTAGTAAAAGTATTTTTTGAAAATCATAATCCGACCACTCCTAATAGACAAGGTCCTGATATTGGCATTCAATATCGCTCTGCTATATTTTGTCATAATCCTGAGCAAGAACAAGCCGCAAAAGATGTTAAAGAGAAATTAAATCCATCTGCACAAAAAACATTTGGAAGTGATATTGTTACTGAGATAAAATCCGCTTCTACATTCTACCGTGCTGAAGAATATCATCAAAAATATTTTGAAAAAAATTATTAAGTTAATTTTTTCTTTTCTACAAAATACCCGATTAATATCAAAATTACTCCTATCATACTGATAATTATCCCATTATCTATCCATTCTTCACTTTCATACATGAATGATGATTCTGGTCCAACCATTCCTTGGCCTTGAAAACTGAATATGATTCCAAAAATTACTAGAATTACTCCTGTAATTACAATTGAAAATGATTTCATATTGTAAAGTTCTTTTAGTTAAAATAAAAATGCGATGTTCATTGAAAATGATCATTAGTTAGGAACAAATTGAAAAGAATTGATTAATTGGGTAAATCAATTTTTACTCGGTTTTTTAATCCAAATTTCAAAAGAATTTTCTGTGTATAGTTGGAATAGCTCTGATGAGAATGTACCAAAAATATTCAAATATTCAAATTTGATTGTTTTTGGGTCTGCTGCTGGAATTGCACTGTTGACTGCATTTTTACTCAATACCTATTATGCTGAATTATTTCTTGAACACCCGTATATCATGAATATTCTATTTGCTCCTGCATTTGGAATTGGATTTCTGTATGGTCTAAAAATTTCTGAAAGAGCATTACAACCCTCTGAAACTCGAAGTGCGTTAAAAAGAAAAATTATGAAATTATTTCTTTTCTTCTTAGTAATTGGTGGTTTGTTTAGCTCTGTAAATTTTGCACTTCATGGCGGTGCAATGATGCCTGATTCATCTTTAGTTGATGATGGAGTAGTTCCTTGGGCTACTGATATGATTACTGCAAATGGCGGTGCAACATTTTTGATTGTATCAAGTATTACAATTATGGCTGCCGCTACAAGAAGAATTGTTGGATTAAATGGTGGAATGATTGGAAAAATAATTACATTTGGTGGAACATTTGTTTTCTTTTCAATGATTAGTATGAGTTTAACACAAACTGACCCTAGTAACTCTCAAATCTATCTATACACCTGTTATCATGCTGGAATTATTGGCGGTGCAATGTATCAAATGAATCGTTTTACTTCTAATCTTAACACTTGGGAAGATTACATGAATGGACAATAATTATTCTACTATAACTGTTCCAACCATCCAAGGATGAACAAGACAATAGTATACAAATTCACCTTTGTCTGAAAACTCAAACTCGTATGTGGCTCCAGCCATAATCATTCCTGAATCAAAGGCTCCGTCTGGTCCGCCATCTGGTGTTCCACTTGTTGCAAGATGTGCCGCGCTATCATTATTTTCCCAAACTACGGTGGTGCCGGTTGAAATGTTTAATGTTGCAGGAATATAACATTCATCTGTCTCTTCACATCCCGGTGCACCTGATCCTTCAGGAATTGAAACAATTTCTGTAGATGCCTGTGGTGTTTCCATAACTGGTTCTTCCATAATCATAGTCTCAGATTCTTCTGTATCATCTAATGTCATTCTAGGAATTTCATATAATGTATTTCCCGGTTTATCAAACATCTCACATCCTTCCTGCATGTAATTTCCTGCTTTACACATCTCAAAAAATGCTGTACTGTCTCTTTGCATTCTATCTGCATAAAGAACATCTGGTCCAATTGCAACTTGGACTATTCCAATCGCTGCTAGCGATGCAGCTACTAATATCATTGAGTACCCAACTTTTCTATAATTATGTGGATCTTGCATTTCTGACATTTACTTTGAGGCAAAATTAGGCAAATTTAAAACTTGAGCCTTCTTAATTTTGTTAGTGACAATTCAAATTCTTCATTATGAATTTCTTGGACCTATCAAGCTATCCGAATGGGGTCCGCCTATGGATAAAGTCGTTTACATAATTTTCAACCAGAACAAATCCGGCTTTATACCACTTCATGCTGGTGAATCTGACAAAACCGATCAGAAAGACTTTTTCACACAAAATGATAATTTCAAATGCTGGATCCAACATGCTGGCAATGAAGAGAGTCTTTATCTCGCAATTTTGCCTCTATGGGAATCTGAAGCGCCAGAACGAAAACGTATTGTAGACAAAATCATATCAAAATATCGTCCTCTATGTCAGGCTGAATGATTATTTTGAATTTATTTTATCTTTAACTTCAAATAATTGCATTGTAAGAAGATCGATTGCTTTTTTCAAGTGATCAAATTCATTGATTGAATGAATCTGCCCCTCTGTAAGTTTTCTTAAAATTTTAACATTAGCTTTTGCTTCTTCATCTTTAGCAGTGACCTCTAAAGCATTAATTTTTGCCAAGATATTTTCTAAATCTTTAATCATTTCTTCTTTTGGTGCGTGTTTATTCATGTTTTTGAAATATTTTTTTCCTATATATGATTAGAGCTGTTCATCATCAATCTCTTCAAATGCATCTAAAAATTGATTGCACGTACAATCTGGAATTTGGCAAGATCCTCTTCTTAACATTGACTCTGAGGATGTGGTAGTTTTATGAATTTCATCTGTATGATGACAACGTCTACAAATCATGTTTGTAACAAAATTCCTAGTAATTTAAGGAATTAGAACTGCACGTGCTTCGATATTTGAATTTTTTAATCTCTCAAGTACTTCATTTGCCTGTTCTAATGGAAATGATTCCGTAACAACCTTGAAATTATTTTTTTGTGCAATCTCAATTACTTTTTCCATATCTTTCATAGAACCAATTAATGTCCCTCTCACTGTTTTTTCTTCAAACGCTAAGAAATTTGGAATTTTACCTACCGTGGCAATTATTACAGTTCCTCCTTTTTTTACTGATTTTATGGCTGTGTCTGTTACAATATCTGATGGTGCAAATACAATTGCTGCATCAAACAATCCATAATCATTCTTAACTTTATTCAAAAATTCATCTTGAGATTCTGTAAATTGGAATGTTTTTTCTGCACCCAGATTTTCTGCAACAGTTAGGTGTTCTTTCTTTCTTGATATGCCTATTACTTCACATCCTTCTACCTTAGCAAATTGTATCGCCATATGTCCTACTCCACCAATTCCATAAATTGCAATTTTTTTATTTTTTTCAGGCTCAGCAGCCTTTACTGCTTTGTATGCAGTTATTCCTGGACAAAATAATGGTGCTGCATATTCTGATGACATACTTTCTGGAACTTTTGTCAGAAAATTTTCTGATGCATTAATAAATTCTGTATAACCGCCACGTAATGTTTCACCTGTAATTTCATTATTTTCACAAAGGTATTCCTTACCTTCATCACAATATCTACAATTCATACATGATTTCAAAAGTGGTGTAATTCCAACCCTATCTCCAATTCTAAATTTTGTAACTTTATCGCCAATCTCAATAATTTTTCCAACAACTTCATGTCCTGGTACTGTTGGAAATGATGGAGGAATTCCTATCTCTTGCCAATCTCCTTCTATTCCATGTAATTGAGAATGGCATACACCACATGCTTCAATTTTGATTAAAACTTCGTCAGGATTATCTATTGTGTGTCTTTCAATATTTGTTAATTTTAGTGGTTTGTCTTCGATTTTCTTACATTCTGAAAGAACCATTGCACGCATCATTTTTGTCATAATTGAGCCTAATCTTACACACATTTATTTTTAGTAGGATGTTCTAATGACAAGTATGGCTGAAATTTTAAAAAAGGATGATTTCCGACGTGTTGAACTTTTAAATCTAGTGACTAAAAATGGAAGTTTCAAAAATCTAAGTGATGATCAACTCATTCTTTTAGATAAATTGTTAAAAAAGAAAGATTACAGCAACGAAAAAAAAGCAGAAAAATCAAAGCAAAAATTACTAAAACAGATTAACATAGAAATTTACAAACGTAATGATACGGCAATCTGGAAAATTTAGATTACATACAAATAATCAATACTATGAATTATCATAATGCCCAATAATCTATCTAAAGAAACAAGTCCATATTTACTTCAACACAAAGATAATCCTGTTGAATGGTACTCTTGGAATGATGAATCACTAAAAAAAGCAAAAGATGAAAATAAACCTATTTTCCTATCTGTCGGTTACAGCTCTTGTCACTGGTGTCATGTTATGGCTCATGAATCCTTTGAAAATGATGATGTGGCAAAAATTATGAATGAAAATTTTGTTAATATCAAAGTTGACCGTGAAGAACGACCTGACTTGGATGATATTTATCAAAAAATATGTCAAATGTCAACTGGTCAAGGTGGATGGCCACTAAGTGTATTTTTGACGCCTGAACAAAAACCATTTTACGTTGGAACGTATTTTCCAGTTCTTGATTCCTATGGAAGACCTGGCTTTGGTAGTTTATGTAGACAGTTGGCACAAGCCTGGAAGGAAAAACCAAAAGATGTCGGTACTTCCGCTGAACAATTCATGTCAAATCTTACTAAATTAGAACGGGTTTCTGATGGTGGGGAAATTGAAAACGCTATTTTGGATGAGGCTGCAGTTAATCTTCTACATGTTGCAGATACTAATTATGGTGGATTTGGACAAGCACCAAAATTTCCAAATGCAGCAAATCTTTCTTTCATGTTTAGATATTCTAAACTTTCGGGAATTACAAAATTTCAAGAATTTGCATTAATGACATTGAAGAAAATGGCTAAGGGCGGTATCTTTGATCAGATTGGTGGTGGATTTCATAGATATTCGACTGATGGACGCTGGCTTGTACCTCATTTTGAAAAAATGTTGTATGACAATGCACTTTTACCTCCTGTGTATGCTGAAGCGTATCAAATTACAAAAGATCCGTTTTACCTCAGTATTGTCACAAAAACTCTTGACTATGTACTACGTGAAATGACATCTACTACAGGTTTATTTTATTCTGCTCAAGATGCAGATACCAATGGAGAAGAAGGACAGACTTTTGTTTGGAAAAAACGTGAAATTGAAAGTATCTTAGGCGATGATTCTGAAATATTTTGTATTTATTATGATGTTACTGATGGTGGAAACTTTGAAGGAAATACAATACTAGCAAATAATATCAATATCTCATCTCTTTCATTCAAATTTAATAAAACTGAAGATGAAATTACTGAACTTTTGAAACGTTCATCAAAAAAACTACTTGATGTAAGAGATAAACGAGATCAACCTGGAACTGACGATAAAATTATCACGTCATGGAATTCTATGATGATTTCTGCATACGCTAAAGGTTATAGAATTTCAGGAAATGAAAAATATCTTAATGTTGCCACAAATGCCGCCAAATATTTTTCAGAACAATTCTCTAAACATGGATTCATACATAGAACCTTCAAAAATGATACTCCAAAATTAAACGGATATCTAGATGATTATGCATATCTTGTAAATTCTCTTATTGATGTTTTTGAGATAACATCTGACGCATATTTTCTTGATATGGCTCAGAAAATTGCAAATTATATGATAGACCATTTCTGGAATGAATCTGAAAAAACATTTTACTTTACGGCTGACACACATGAATCTTTGATAGTTCGCCCAAAAAATTATTATGATTTATCTGTTCCCTCTGGAAATTCAGTTGCTGCAAATGCATTACTGAAACTTCATCATCTTGTAAATGATGAAAAATTTCTTAAAATATCTAAGCAAATTTTGGAATTAAATGGTACCTCTGCTGCAGAAAATCCATTTGCGTTTGGATACCTGCTTAATGTAATGAATCTATATCTTAAGCATCCCACAGAAATTACAATAATTAATTCTGAAAACTCTGAAATTGTAAATTCTTTGTATAAGAAATTCATACCTGAAGGAATTATAATTGAAATTAAAGATGAAGAAAATTTAAAATTATTATCTAAATATCCATTTTTTGAAGGAAAAGAATTTTCGGACAAAACAAATGTAACTATTTGTAAAAACTTCACTTGCTCTTTACCCTTATACGAATTATCTAAAATAGAAGAAAATCTTTAAATTTTTTGTATATCTATTCTTAAAACTTGTCCAACTTGTGGCCTACCAAGTTTTTCATATCTATTTTTTGGCATAGTAATTGAGATATTTGTTTGTGCATAACTCTTCATTTTGATAGTTGGCTGTGCTTGAAGCATTGCTTCAAGTAATGGCATAACTTGTTCTTTTGTATCTTGATCTAGTTTCTTTGAAACATTTTCCATAATCAATTGCTTTTGTGAAATTGGTTCTGTTTGAACATCTTCAGCGAGTGCTATTTGAATTGCTTGACCATTATCAACAATTTGTTGAATTTTATATCCAATTATTTCTGACATAATCATCGTCATTCTGTTTGGATTTATTCCTACCTATAGTTTTTTTTGGTCTAATGCCTTGGTTATTTTTTCAATATTATCTCTCATAAATTCATGAAATTCCTGTATATCGTCTAATCTAACTTCCAATTGTTGATTTGAATATGTCTGTAAAAATGCTGAATATACTGTACCGACTATTACTCCAAACGCTATCTCTCTTTTAGAGCTGGAAAATTTACTGTATTCATTTGCAAATTGATTGTAAGAATCAGCTTGTTCAATATAGTATTGCAGTAATCCTTCTAAAAATTTTTTATTCTCATCTGAAATTGCCATTTAACATTGTTGTTTGTGTATATGTATAAGAATTATTGTCGAGCTAAAATCTTTGAACATCTACCAAGGGCATTAGTAATTCTTTCAGGGTTTCTTGAAAAAATGACATATGATGATACTGAAATTATCAATAGTGCACCTGAACCTAATGGAAATTCTGGAACTGCTGCATATTCATCTGATTCTGCAATTATCGTATAATCTGCTACATTCATTGATTGATTTTTTTCATAAATTGGAACCAAAAAGTGACTTTCTTCACCAGCTCTCAAAAAATCTGGCTGTGTTTGAATTTTTGAAACTGTTAACACTTTTCCATCTCTGTCATATAACGTCGCAACGACGTTTATCATGTTGGCAGTAATCTCTCCATTATTTTCAATAGTTCCTGAAATTATTAAATTATTTAATTGATCTCTCTTCATTTCTGATGAAATAATTTCAATGACTTGATTTTTTGGTGCTGCAAGTTTATACTCAAATCCTAACTCATAATCTAAAACACTGTCACTCTTTTTTTCATTTGTAATTATATCGAAACTACCTTTCATTCCTGGCATTATTATATTTGACATAACTTTTCCATTTATCGTATCTAGTATTTTTCCATCTTCATCAATCAGTGTGGCTATAATTTTTATTTTATTCACTGGTGACTTTGAATCATTTTTAATTTCACCTACAATGTGCATTATACCGTCATTTCCAATGTATGTTTGATCATTTTCAACTATTATCTCACCAAAAGCAGGTTGTACCAAAAATAATAATGGAATTAAAAATACTAATTTTTTCATAAAAATACTATGATTTTAAACGCTTAAACATTTACTGTTCTATTCCTGATTTTGCATCGTTAAATGATTTTAATCCTGCTTGTTCTGCTTCAAATGATAATTGTGTTAATTCTTGAGATCTGACTAATTCTAGTTCATCTCCATTTTTAATCCAGCCTAAACGATGTTCATGTGATTCAATTTGATACTCTAAAGATAGTTTTAGTAGTTTTACGGATCTTGAGAAGGCATCGGGTGGTTGTAATTCATCGTATTTGTCTAATAATTCATTGAATGTTTCAATATGTTTTTCTCCAATTCTAATCATTTCGGCATCAGATATTGCATTCTCATTCCATTTTGCTATGCTTGAAATGAATAGTCCTTGCTCATTTTGAATTTCTTCTTGTAATGTTTGTATCTCATTCCCAAATGCAAACCCCCGAATTTTTGCCTGATCTGCTGAATAGAAGTAAAAAACAATGATTCCTATTATGACTGCACCAATAATGATAATTGGAAATTTACTTTTAGATTTTTTTGCCTTGCGTTTTTTCAATTACTAATCGATATAATTTCCTGCTTCATCTGATTTTAATTCTATGTTGAGTTCTGTTCCGCTGATAAAAGATTCACCTCTGACCGTTCTAATTCTAGCAATAACTAGTTCATGTGGCCAAATTTCTACCACTACTTGCCCAACTTCTGGACTATCTGGTGCATCAACTATTTTGATATCTTCTTTTTTGATGCCATAATCTTGTAATTTTTTTATGCTGTGTTCAATTAGTGGTTCTGGGTCATTGTGACTTAGTGCCCACACTGTTCCAGAATATTCAATTTGCTGCAACACAATTTCACTTTTTTTTTCGTATAAGTGTCATTCGCCTTTAATGACATTTAGTGTCATTGTACTAACCACTCTAGATAATTGTCTAATTCTCAATGAAACTGTTTTTTCAAAATCTTCCTGTGTATCTGCATGAATTTCTGCTATTATGTCATATGCACCAAATGTAACATATGCATTTTTTATTTCATCTACTTGTTGTAATTCTTCTAAAATATACTCTTCAGCACCTAAATCACAATTCAATAAAACAAATCCAATATGCATTTTTTCTTACACTTTTCTAAATAATCCTTGTCTTTAAGTGTTGTAAACTACCACTTTTTCTTTGTATCTCTACCTTGTCTTCCGTAGGATGAACGTGCACTGCTTCTTCTTTTGTATTGGTCTCTTGCTGGTCCGTCTCTACTACGTCCGCCACCATAACTTGATCTTCCACCGCCACCATAACTTGGTCTACTTCTTCCACCATAACTTGGTCTACGTCCATATCCTGAACGCATTGGTTGTGCAACACGTCGTCCAACATCACGTTTCAATGGGTCTGGAATATGAACTTCAATTCCCATCTTTTTATTTAGATCAGTTAAATCTGATTTAATTTGTTTTTTAATAAATTTCCAATCGGCAATTGATGAGTATGATACTAATGTAATTGCTCTTCCTTTTGCTCCTGCCCTTGCTGTACGACCAATTCTATGGAAATAAACCATATCTTGATTTGGAACATCATAATTTACTACTAAGCCTACTCTAGGAACATCTATTCCTCTTGCTGCAACATCTGTTGCAACCAATATGTCTGCTTGATTTTTTCTAAATTTCATCATTGAATATTCTCGTTTATTTTGCGACATGTCACCTTCAATTGCAACTACTTTGTATCTGGATTTTTGTAAATCTCTTGCAACATTTCTTGTTCTAATTTTTGTTGAACAAAATACTATTACTTGTCCTCTATTTTGATTAATGAAGTCTGTAAGATACTTGTGCTTCTCTCTATCCTTGATTACTAAAAATGATTGATCAATTCCCTCTCCACTTAAATCATCTGAATCAATTAGAATATTTTTTGGATTGTTTAGATATTTGTCTGCAAGTCTAAGAATTTCAGGTGGCATTGTTGCTGAAAATAATGATGTAATTCTATTTCCTGGAACTTTTTGTAGAACATATTCGATATCTTCTATGAATCCCATATCCAGCATTACATCTGCTTCATCTAATACCACATGTTTGATATCATTAGTTCTGATTGAACCATTATCCAAATGATCAATTAATCTTCCAGGTGTTGCAACTACTATCTCTGGTTTTCTACGTAGTGCATCTAATTGTATTCCAATTCCTTGCCCACCGTAAACAGTTACTACTTTGATTTTAGTATACTTTCCAACTTTTTTTATCTCTTCAGTAATTTGCATTGCTAATTCTCTTGTTGGAGCAATGACTAGTCCTTGAATTCCTCCACCATGAATGATGTTTTGTAGCATTGGTATTCCAAATGTGGCTGTCTTTCCTGTTCCTGTATGTGCTTGACCAATTACATCATTTCCTTGTAAAAGTTCAGGTATTGCTTGTGCTTGTATTGGAAAAGGTTTGGTAAAGCCGAGCTCCTTAATGGATCTCATTATGTCTTCATTTATTTTTAATTCATCAAATGTGTTCATTTTTTTTCTGTCTAAAGCAATGACAGAGAAAGCGAACCTAATCCATCATTATTTCTAATCTATCCTGATTCGATCGTCTAATAAACCCATGCTTAGAATTAATTGATTCCTATGGTGAATAGTGTAATTGTAAAATCTGTCAAATTGTTTATAACCTATTTTTGATTTATGAGCACATGGATGAAAAAAAACAAAATGATATGGATGAACAAATTGAGGCTGAAAACTCTGAAGTCTCATGTAGCTCTTGCCCTATTGATTCCGTCGCCCAAAAAATCATGAGTTTGTTCAGGCGTAAATAATATAATCTTAGAGACAATGCAAGGTTTTTTAATTAATTTACTCTTCTAAAATTCATGGCGGACACAAAGAAAATTGCAGTTGTTGGTGCAGCTGTAGTGTTAGTTGTAATACTTGTAACGTTTGCCACATCATACATGTCTGACTTTGATACTCCTCGGACTTCCACTACTGAAGATGAATTTAAGACGCTTGAACTAAAACAAGCACCTGTACTAGGTTCTAAAACTGCAACTGTAACAATTATTGAAGTTGGTGATTACCAATGCCACATGTGTAAAATTTGGTTTGAAGAAACTCGACCCCAAATTATTGAAAATTATATTAACACTGGAAAAGCAAATCTTGTTTTTCTTGACATGCCATTTCTAGGTAGTGATTCGATTCCTGCTTCTGAAGCAACATATTGTGCAGATGATCAAGGAAAATATTGGGAATATCATTCAATGCTTTTCACATATCAAGAAGATGAAATAGATGGTGGTTGGGCTAGCGCTACCCGATTACAAGCTTTTGCATTTAACTTAGGTTTAGATATTGAACAGTTTGACAAGTGTATGACCACTGATGATCATTACGCTAGAGTTAATTACAACAAACAAGTGGCTGTTACTGAATTTGGAGCAAACAGTACTCCTACATTCATGATTGTAAATACATTATCTGGAGAATCACAAAGAGTTGTAGGTGCTCATCCATACTCTACATTTGAAAATCTAATTGATTCATTAATCTAAATTGAATAATACTTTTGGACTTGTTTATTCAAATCCATCTTACATTCTAATTACAATTGGAATATTTTTCTTACTATTTATTCCATTAATTATAATTTCAGAATTTTTATTTCTTGAACCATTTGTGGTATTCTCTATGTATCCTGAAACTACATTGAGCTTTTCTTTAATTGTATTTTTATCATTTCTTTCATCTCTTGCAGTATCAATGAATATCTACCGTGTTAAATTAATCAAAGAAACTAAAAAAATAGGTTCAAGTATAGTTGGAACTATTATTGGGGCATCTGCAGGTGCATGTTCTTGTGGACCTATCGCATTTTCAGTTATTACAACATTTGGGACAGCTGGAAGTATAGCAAGCTCATTTCTAACAATTTATGAAATTCCAATTCGCTTAACATCTATTGGAATTCTTGGAATTGTAATTTTTGTCACTACAAAGTCTCTTTCACGTGAGTGTAAAATGAAATTCTAGTCTAGTTCAATTTTGTTGATGTAAAAAGACAATTTTTTACAACCCACTAAAATTACTTTTCAAATTGTAATACATTACTATGTCACGATTCTTCGTTCCAACTCGTCCATCTAAACGAGCATACGATGCTGATGAATTAGATGAGACAGACGATCAATAATAGAAATTCTTTCTATATTTTTAAAAATGAATTATTTGGTACCTCGAAATCTGTGAATATTTCTGGGTGTAAAATTTTTGCTAAAATTTCAATACCTCCTACTACTCTAATACTTGGTTTACTAAAAAATGAATTTGCATCAACTGCAAAAACTTTCTTATCTTTAACAGCACTTAACTGATTCCATTTTGAATCATTTTTAAGATATTTTTCATATTCTGAAACTGTTCTTTTAACATCAAAACCACATGGCATCAAAATTATTACGTCTGGATCTACATTCTCAATTTCTTCAATATCCATTTTTCTTGAATGTTCTCCAGTTTTTGTTATCATGTTAATACCTCCTGAAAATTCAATCATTTCTGGAACCCAGTGTCCAGATGTAAAAAATGGCTTTATCCATTCTATTCCTAAGACTCTAGGTCTGTTTTTAATTTCTACATTTTTGATTTTATTTATTCGTAAATTAAGTGAACTAACAATTTCAATTCCTCTTTGAACCTCATCAATTTTTTCCGCAATATCTTCCACACATTTTAAAATACCTTGTAGGTCGTGAGGACTCATTGAATAAATTTCTGGTTTTTCATCAAGAATATTTATTGCATTTTTTACTTGGTTGGTATATGCTGAACAAACCTCGCAAATTTCTTGTGAAATAATTAGATCTGGTTTTGCATTAGAAACATTTTCTACTACTAATTTGTAAATATCTTCTCCTCTCTCTAAAAGACTACAAATTTTCTCATCAATTTCTTGACTTGACATATTTTCTGGTTCAAAGACACTTTCTATTACTCTTGGTTTACTTGTTGCCGCCTTAGGATAATTGCACTCATGAGTTACACCAAATAATTTTTTTTGTGCTCCTAATTCGTAAATTAACTCTGTTGCACTAGGTAAAAATGAAATAATTCTTTTACTATTCATTTAAAATTATTACATTCTTAGTTCACTTTAACTTTATGTCAATTTTTTACTAGATGAATTATTTATTATTCATAAACTTGTTGAAAGTATATGTCTAGAACAAGTTCTGATATTAGAAATGGCATTGAACAAAACTGGCACGAATATCTCTCAAAGTATGCAAATCTTTTCTCTTCTAATGAAATACAGGGGTCTAGTCCACCATCAGTTTTTGTAGGCTCATATGGATATCCTAAAGTAGGAATTGGGCCTATGCTACCTCCTGTTCATGGGGATACCACACTTTTAGATGCACCTGAAAGATGGCTTGGAAAAAGTCTTGAAGAAATTGTCAATTATCGATTAAATCTTGTGCGTGGAATACAAAAAGCAGGAATTGAAGAGACCACTGGCCGTTTTATTGAAAGCCTTCATGAATTAGCAATGTCATCAGGTTCAATTGATTCTGAAATAGAGTTCCTGAAAAAACCCTCCCTAATCCCATCTGTCGATGGTCAAAATGCACCATTTGGCCCTCTCGGTGAAATAAAGACTGCAAAATTTTCGCCAAACTCTTCTATCAAACCAATAGAAAATGCATACTATGACACTGATCTGAAATCTGAAGATGCAGTGATGAAACTTTATAATTCTGGAATTGAAATATCTAAAATTCAAAAATGTTTCAGTATTGGAATGTTTGGTAAAAATCGAAAATTAGTTCCAACAAAATGGAGTATCACAGCAACAGATCAAATAATATCTGATGATTTAATGCATAAAATACTTGATTTTGATATAATTGACAGATATAATATATTCAGCTTTGATCATCTTGGGAATTTATTTTCGGTGATATTATTTCCTCATAGATGGATTTTTGAAATGCAAGAAGCATGGCATGACAAAAATTCTATAGGATTTGGAAATGATTATGAAAATGCAAAAGGAATTGATCATGCTCCATCTATCGCAGGTGCATATTTTGCAGGTAAATTGGCAGTAACCGAATACTTACAAAAAATCAAAAGACAATCAGGTGTTATGATATTTAGAGAAATTCAACCTGAATATGCTGTACCTGTTGGTGTTTGGCAGGTTCGTGAAGGAGTAAGGGAAGCAATGAAAAAAACTCCTCAAGAAACAAATTCCTTAAATGAAGCAATTACTCTTGCAACAAAACGAATGAGTATTAGTAAAAATGAATGGCTTGCTCATGGAAATATGCTCAAACTTGTAACTCAAACAAACATGTCTGATTTTTTCTAATATTTGCATATTTATTGAGAGACTACAAACGACACTCAATGGAAAACAAAAGTGTGTTTATAGCAATTCTTCTTGTTTTATCTCCAATTCTATTCACAATGGCGATATACCCTGATAGCTTTAGTCTTAGCTGGAATCAAGGTCGAGGTGGATTTCTTTTTGCAGCTGCATTCATTGCAGCAGAATTAATTGGATTAAAATTTGTAATTCCAAGGAAGCGTTTCTTTTACTGTATTCCGTTAATTGCACTTACAATAACATATTTCATATCTCTACAATTCGGTGTTAGAGATTACATAATGAGTTTAGTTGATGTTTTCGGTGTCTTAGAATATTCTTGGGAATGGTTATTCGACTTCACCGTAATGGCAATTTTTGTGACTGCGTCTCTTGCAATTCTATTTGGACGAAAATGGATTAGAATAGGACCGGCTGGCCCAATATTTTTAGCTGGTAATGCAATAATTCTGGCATTAGATTCTTTCTTTCCTTATGACACACTTGGACCATTACAATACATTGTACCATATTTTGTACAAGCCAACGTTTGGGTAATTACTGTACTTGATCTTGGTGTTGCAACTGCACGTGATAATTTGATGTTTCTTAATGGTGACTTTGGTCCATTTGCATTACAAGTCTTCTGGCCATCTGCAGGAGTACATAGTATAATCATCTATTCACTAGTAATGATGGCATTTCTCATAAAAATGAGAATTCCTCGGAATCGTAAAATCATTTATTTTGTTTTAGGTATTCTTGGAACTATTTTTGTAAATATGATCCGAATATTTTCATTATCAGTTTACGCACTAAAAGTAACTACTGATCCTGAAGCTTGGGAAGAATTCCATTCCGTAGCTGGAGAAATTATGTTCCTTCCTTGGTTATTCATATTCTTATTAGTTGTTACGGCAGTTGAAACAAAAAGACTCAAGAAATTAGAATCTAAAGACACGTCTAAAAATAATTTGTAATACTACTTTGACCTTCAACATCTGAAAATTCTGAAATTCTAACTCCAACTCTTCTAACTAACATAACTTGCTCAACTAATGCTTCTTCTAATAATTGGATTGTAACTTTTTTCAGTTCGTTTTCATTACTTACTGGATTTTTTAGCATTCTTGATTTAGTTTTTGTTGATAAATCTTCATTTACAAATTGAATCCCAATTGAGCGGTACATTTTGTTATTCTCAATTGCTATCTTGTTTAATTGTACACATAACTCCATTACGTTTTCTTGTAGAAATTCCAGTTCCTTAGAATTTTTCTTTAAAGTGACAATTTTACTAAACTGAATTGTTGGAGGTCTTTCTTTGACTATTTCTGCATCTATGCCTTTTGCAGAATTAAAAATATATGCTCCAGTTTTTCTTCCAAAAATTTTATTTAAATCAAAAATGTCAATTTCTCTTAATTCTTCAATTGTATGAACATTCATTTGCGTAAAGACTTGTTCTGTTTTTTTACCTATTCCTGGAATTTCTCTAATTTTAAGTGGTGATAAAAACTCATCAACTTGTTCTGGTTTTACAGTTGTCAATCCATCAGGTTTTTTGTAATCAGAAGCAATTTTTGACAGTAATTTATTTGGAGTAATTCCAACAGAACATGTGAGTTTTAGCTTATTTCTTATTTCATTTTTTAACTGTTGTGCTAAATGTTCTGCATTATGAAAATCTATTTCAGTTTTTTTTGTAACGTCTAGATATGCTTCATCTCTACCTACATACTCAAACACATCTGCATACTTTTCAATTATTTCCATTCCCTTTGATGACATGTCAGAATAATAATCAAAATCTGCTGGCAAAAATATTGCATCTTCTTCTTTTAATTTATTTTTTGCAAGCATGATTGGCATGCCAGATTTTACTCCAAACTTTCTTGCATTGTAATTTGCAGTAGCTATGGCACCGCTATCTCCTCCTCTATCTGAAAATATACAAACTGCAACACATTTTCCTTTTATTTTAGAATCTCTAATTTCTTCACACTGTGCATAAAAATAGTCAAAATCAACATGAAATATAATCCGTTTTTCCATAATGTGTTTTAAAATTCAATTCTTATTACAATTACGTAATTTTATATCTGAATCTGAACTAAGTATGTTTAATGGATTCGGCAATTGAAGTAAATGATGATGGTGTTAAGGTAAATCCTGAAATCATGGAAAATGAAAAATTCTATCATTGTATTTTCAAGGATAAAGTGATTCTAGTCTTTAAGGATCATCAGGAATTTTTGAATTGTTTTGAAATTGAAGAAAAGGAGTTGGTAGATAAAATCAAATCTTCAAAAGATGAAGATGTACATTCTATACTTGAATCTTATATTGAAAAAGAGAAGCTTAAAAAACAATAAACTTGTCTTACAGTATTAATGAGTTCAAATTCTGACGCATCTGATATTCTTGATGAGATATTAGAAGATTCAAAAAAACCTACAAGCACACCAGAACCACAACCTACAAGCACACCAGAACCACAACCTACAAGCACACCAGAATCTGAAACAAAATCGCCAAAAAAACCATTTAGTCCAGAAGAAAAACCTACTCGAAAATTAATTTTGGTAGGTGTGAAACCTTTGGTTACATATGTGAATTCAACATTAACACAATTATCGACTTTACCTACAGTAACAATTAAGGCAAGAGGTCAACGTATTACTCAGGCTGTAGATGTATCACAATTCATTATGAAACGTATGCACTCTATTGGCTATCGTATTTCTGATGTAAGAATTTCGTCTGATGCATTAGAATCTAGAGATGGAAAAACTCGTAATGTTTCTACAATTGAGATTGATATTTCAAAATAACTGTTATAATTTTAATAAAAATTCTACTCCAAAATAGATTAAAACTATACTTAATCCTATAATTATGATCTTGAAATTTCTTTTTGATAGGTAATTTTTTGCTCTTGAGGAAAAGGCTGCGATGGTAAATAACCATGCATAATCCATCCAGATATGAAATAAAAATAGAACCACAATTCCAACTATCCCAAAAATTTGTATTGATTCTGAAATTAATACTAAGCCGATTGTTAACCACCATATAATGAAAAATGGATTTAAAGCGCTAAGAAGAATTCCTGTTACAAATGGTCCTTGACTGGACTTCGTTTCTAAACTAAATTTTTGTTTTGTTACTGTTCTAATCTGTAATATAGCAAATCCAAATAATCCTATGGCACCTAATAATGTAATTGCAGTTCTAATCTCTGGAATACTTTCAATAGAAAAAAATCCTATTCCTAACAAAAGTATCAATGGAAATTCTACAATGGTATGTCCTACCGCCATTTTTATCCCTGAAATTTTCCCTTCACGTAATCCATACATTACGTTTGCTGCAAATAATGGACCTGGCGACATTACACCTGATGCGGAAATTACTATCACTAATCCTAAAAAACCAAATATCTCTTGCATATTGAATTGAATTTGATCTAGATATTAACGATAGATATGGTCGCCTAAATCTTTTGTATTTTGTGTTGCTTGTTGCAATTGCTCTTCAATAATTTTTGATTCATTTTCTAGTTTTGTTAAATTACAAGATATTCCTGGAATAACTTTGGAAAATGTTTCGCATAAATTTGCCGTAGCCTTGAAATCTGGGATCTCTTTATTTGAACTTACTAACAATACGATAACATCTAATCCTCGTGTTGCACCTTCATTCAATAATATTCCTGATATTCCTGGAATTGTTGCATGATCTACCATTGTAATTCCACTCTCAACAAGTTTTCCTCTTGCATTTCCTGTCGATGCAACTCCAAATACATCTAGTTCGTTTGATCCTTTTACTGTGATACTACTAACAATTGTTGAACATTTTTTTTCTTCAGCCCAATCTAACATCATTCTTGCAGCAGTTCTATGCATTGTTACATCAAGAGTAAGAAAAGATGAAAATATTCCAACTTTTAGATCCTTATTCACAAATATTCTAGTTGCATAATTTGGCATTCCATTTTTTATAATACTAATTGGTGGAAATTTGTCTGAATCAATATTTGCCTGTAACTCAAAATTCGACGTATTAATCAAAGATTCTGTAGCTATTGCACTTGTGATTCCAGAAGATGGGAATCCGTTAACTAGCGTACCGCCTTCCAAATTTATTGGTACGATCTCTTTGATTTCTATATCATTAGTCATACTATACTCCATACACTACATCTAAAATAATTTATCTTTCTAGGAAAACTTTAAACTGTAAGTAATTCACAATTTGACGAATGCCCGAAAAAATTAAGGTCGCATTAGTTGGTTTAGGAAACTGTTTTTCTGGACTTATCCAAGGAATTGAGTATTATTCAAAAAATCCTTCTCAGAAGGTTACTGGCATAATACATGAAAATTTACGTGATTATACTATTCATGACATTGAATTTGTCGCTGGATTTGATGTTGGTGCCAATAAGGTCGGAAAACCAATCAATGACGCAATTTACGAATTGCCTAATATGGTAAATTGGATTGATAAGAATGACATGCCTAAAGCAAATGGAAATGTTTATGAAAGTCCTGCTCTTGATGGCGTTGGAATATGGGTAGAAAATAAGGTAAAACCTATTGAAAGTGGAAAATCTGAATCTGAGTTACGTGAAGAAATAATAAAAGTTTTGAAAGAAACGGGTGTAGAAATTATAGTCTCATATTTGCCTGTTGGCTCTGAAAAAGCAACTCAATTTTGGGCTCAAGTGTGTTTGGATACAAATACGGCATTTGTAAATTGCATGCCTGCATTTATCGCATCTGATAAAGAGTGGGCTCAAAAGTTCACTGATAAAAATATTCCAATTATTGGTGATGATATTAAAGGTCAGGTCGGAGCAACAATTGTTCATAGAACACTTGCACGATTATGTGATGAACGTGGAACAAAGATAGAGAAAACTTATCAGATTAACGTTGGTGGAAATACAGATTTCCTGAATATGAAAGAACAAGAACGTCTTGTTAGTAAAAAAATATCAAAAACCGAGAGCGTTCAAAGTCAACTTACTGATAGATTGGATGATGATAATATCTATGTGGGCCCTTCAGATTTCATTCCTTTCTTAGGAAATACAAAACTCATGTTTATGAGGATTGAAGGCAGACAATGGGCAAATATTCCGTATAATATGGAAGTTAGACTAGAAGTAGATGACAAGGCAAATTCTGCTGGAATAGTTATTGATGCAATAAGACTCGCAAAAATTGCTCTTGATCGTGGTTTGGGTGGTCCAATCATTCCTGCATCTGCATATCTAATGAAACATCCAATACAACAAATGACTGATCCTATTGCAAAAACTGAAATTGAAAATTTTGTAAAAGGCGAATAACCGCTCTAATCTTATTCATAACACTACAAAGTTTGTTACCAAAGTCAAAATTACTTGTTCATGTTAATTATGCAACTCTATGTTTCATGTTCATTAATGGTTCATGTAAAAAAAGTTGAGATCTTTGGTTTCAAATCGTTTGGATTCAAAAACACGATCGTAGATTTTGAACCTGGTTTGGTATCAATTTCTGGACCTAATGGCTCTGGTAAAAGTAATATCTTAGATGCAATTACTTTTGCACTTGGTGAAAATAGAGCAAAAATAATGCGTGCACCAAATTTACGTGGCCTTATGCATGATGTTGAAGGTTCAACAAGACGTGGGCCTAAAATGGCTAGAACTAGTGTACATTTTGATAATCTTGATAGAAAAATTCCTGTTGATTCTGATATTGTCACAATCACAAGAGAAATGAATGAAAAAGGTGATAACATTTACTATCTAAATAAAAAGAAGGTCATACGCTCAAAAATTTTAGATCTTATGGAAATTGCAAATGCGGGTCTTAACCAAATCAATAATGTCCAACAAGGAACTGTCACTAGAATTTCTGAAATGACTTCTGAAGAAAAAAGAATTGTCATAGAGGATTTAATTGGTCTTTCTGCTTTTGATGAAAAGAAAAAGGAAGCAGAAAAACAATTGACAGATGCAGATCATAAATTGGAAATTGCAATGGCTAAGATGGGTGAAGTAAAGAAAAGAATTGATGAATTAGAAGAAGAACGAAATAAAAAACTTCGATATGACCTTCTTGAACGTGAATTAAATCGATATCGTGCAGTATCTGCAGCGACAAATCTAAAAACAATTCAATCTGAAAAAATATCTAAAGATAAGACTCTGAATTCTTTAACTTCGGAGATAAAACATCTTGAAGAAGAACGATCTAGTCTCAGAAAAGATGCATCAGAGATTAGGGCACAAAAAACAAAATTCATGGATGAAGTTAATGCCTATAACAAATCAAAATCTGAAATAGAGACAAAATTAAGTTATGAAAGACGAAAATTCGATGAAGCCGATAGTTTAATCAAAACAAGTACCAATCGTCTAACTGAAATTGATACCAATCTTCCAAATCATAAAATAAATCTTAATAACTTACAAATCCAAAAATCATTCTCTGAATCACAAGTATCATATTTTAAAAATCAAATAAACAATCTCCGTAAAACTGAAAAATCATTTGATGAAAAAACAAATACTCTCCGAGTTCAAAAAACTGAAGCATTAAGAAAACAATCTCAAGTGATAAATCAAAAACGTGAAGTTGATGGAAAAATTCAACGCTTAACTGATAAAATAACAAATACAAAATTGGGAGTTGGTGAGTATGAATCTGGATTTACAAATGCATCTGAAAAACTCTCATCTAATCAGGAAAAATTTAATTCACTTTTGCAAAGTCTTGAAACATTAGATAAACAAAAAATAAAACTTGAACGTATAATTGAAAATCATAAATCTTCTATTTCTGAAATTAATTTAAGAATAAAAAAATTTACTGATGATAAAACAAGATCTGAAAGTGATATTCATGAGCTATCTGAATTAATAGATGCATCATCTAAAGGTGCAAACAAATATGAAACAAAAATTAAATTTGCTAAAGGCATAATGCATGAAGACTATTCAATTTCAAAACTCAAACATAGTACACAAGATTTTGGAATAGAAGGTTTAGTTTATGAAATTCTTTCTTGGGATAAAAAGTATGAGCGTGCATCACTTGCAGTTTGCTCTAATTGGATAAAAGCAGTAGTTGTAAAAGATTTTGAATCTCTTATTTCTCTTGCCGAATTTGTCACAGATAAAAAATTACCAAAACTCAAAATTATCCCATTAGAATCAATTCCTGAAGTAAAAATTGAATATCCAAAACAAAATGGTGTTTTAGGCATATTATCTGATTATGTTAAATGTGAAAAAAAGTTTTTAGCACTCAAAAATTTCCTTTTTGGAAATGTTGTATTAGTTGAATCACGAAATATTGCGATTCAATTATCAAAATCAGGATTCAAAACAATTACCATATCTGGTGAATATTTTGAAGCAAAAACAACATCGGTTACAATTGATAATAACTCAAAAATTTCAAAATTAACCAAAATTATTAACATGAGTGATTCAGTTGAAGGACTTCAACAAATGATTGCTGCACTAAGACAAACAGTCACAAAAAAGAAAAATCGTGCAAAAAAATTGGATTTACTAGTAAAAAACTATGAAAAAAGACTGTCTTTATCCGAAGTTGGAATGACTACTACTATCAATAGCCTCTCTGAACTAAAAATTCGTATATCTCAAATATATAATAATAAAAAATCTTTTGACTCAAGAATCAATCAATTAAAACGAACACAAGAAAGATTTTCACGAGAATTAATTAATCGTAAATCTCATCTGGAATCCTTGGAATCTCAAATTAAGCTTGTTAGAGATAATTATGCAGAACCTCAAATGGATAGAATTGCAAATGAACTTACCCTTGTTAATGAAGAAATAGTTGAACAAGATAAAAAATTAGCACCTATACACAGTGAACTTAAACAAAAACAATCTCATCTTGCTGAATTGATGGCTCATGATACAAAAATTACTGCCGAAAAGAAAAATCTTCAGCATACATGTGCAACAATGAGTCAAGAAAAATATCATTTAGAAGTTGAAATACGTCGTGCAACAAAAGATAATGAAACTGCTGAATCTGCACTTGTCACATTACGTGATGAAGAGCAAAAACTCATTTCAACTTCTGGCACTTCAGTAGAAAAAATGTCCGAATTTGATAATAGTCTTGAAAATTTAAACTCCAAGGAACGTGATTCAACAAAAGAAATCACTTCACGTGAAAGAAATACTGATGCATTAAATCGTGATCTTACTGATCTGCGTCAAAAAGAATCTAAAATAACTTCTCTTCTTACCACCTTTGGATTTGACAATACTATTGAAGTATTTGATGTTGAATCTACTATCTCATCACTCGAGTCTGAACAAAATCGTATAAAAAATTCTCTTAATGCTGGTGCACCATTACAATATGTAGAAATTTCAAATGGATACAAATCTTCATCCTCTAAAAAGAATATGCTTGAAAAAGAACGTAATACCATTGTTGCATTTATTGAATCTGTAGAAAAAGACAAGAGACAGACATTCCTCGATGCATTTGATACCGTTGATACACAGGTAAGGGATGCATTCTCAAAAATGACTGGCGGTAGTGCTTGGTTAGAACTTGAAAATGAAGATGACATATTTAATTCCGGATTAAATTATTTAATTCAATTCCCTGGAAAACCAAAAAGAGAATCAACATCAATTAGTGGTGGTGAAAAAACTCTTGCTGCAACCGTCTTTGTATTGGCACTTCAAAAACTAAACCCATCACCATTCTATCTATTTGATGAAGTTGATGCACATCTTGATGCACCAAACACGGAAAAATTATCTAATATAATTAAAGAAAGATCTGAAGGTAGTCAATTCATTATGGTTTCTCTTAAAGACTCTGTTGTAGAAAAGGCACGTCTAATTTATGGTGTATTCCCAAAACATGGTGTATCTCATGTTGTAAAATACAAGGATAAGAGATTGTTATCTTCTCTAGAAAATCAGCAATAGTTATTTTTCTGATAATTTTGCAATGTGTGCTATGATTCCTGTGTAGTCTACATCCCCAAATCCTGCATCTTTTGCATCAGCATAAATTTTTCTTGCAAGTTTTGCCATAGGTAGTTCTGCATTACATGAATCTGCTGCATCATAAATTGTATCAAGATCTTTTTTCAAATTCGCAAGTGTAAATGTAGGTTCATAACTTCCTTTGATCATTTTGTAGGCCTTGTCTTCACTCATACCTGTTTTAAAATAAGTTGAATTCAAAATTTTCAAAAATATTTCTGGTTCAAATCCTGCTTTTTTTGTCAATGTAATTCCTTCTGAAAGTGATAATGCAAGCATTGAAATTTGTAAATTCATTGCCAATTTAATTGAGTGTGCAGTACCCGTACTTCCTAAGTAAAATGATTGTTCTGCTATTACATCAAAAACTTTTTTAAATTTTTCAAAAATATCGTTTCTACCTGACGCCATTAGTACTAATTTCCCATCAATTGCAACATTTGGGCCACCCATAACAGGTATTTCTAAATAATCTATGCCTGCAGTAGTAACTTTTTCTGAAATTTCTTTGCTTGAATTTGGATTAATTGTACTCATATCTGCAATACACATTCCATCGTGTTTTCCCATAATTATCCCAGAACTACCAAAAATTACATCATTCACTGCACCTGCATCTTTTACTACCGTTATCACTAAATCTGAATTCTCTGCAACATGTTTGGGTGATTCAACAACTATCGCTCCATTTTTTTTAAGATTTTTAGTTTTTTCTTTAGTTCTGTTAAAAACTATTACTTCATACCCTACGTTAAGTAAATGTAATCCCACTGCTTCACCTAACATTCCTGTTCCAATAATGCCGATTTTCATTATCTTCTTTCTTCCTCTACTAATTCCCAATCACCTTTTCCAATTCTTGGTGCGGTAAATTTCAAATGACCAATAATTCTGTCTCCTTTTCTAACCATTGCAAAATCTGCTTTTTTTGTACTGTAAACTTTTTCTTTAGCCTTGTATCCTCCTTCTATGACTTTAACTCTAAATTTTTTACTTGCTTTAACGATTAAACTTCTTGCTGTCTTTACGTCTCCCATCCATGAAAACATTTCAAACGTACCAAAATTTTCTGTTTTAATCACATAATCATATAATCTTGCTTCAAACTTCATTTTTCGTTTTATTGCCTCATCGTTAAGCCACTGTACAAGTTCTTCTCCTGACCCCTTCTCTGAACCAAAAGTTTCTGATTCTCTCATGGATTATCATTAATTTTACTATACATGAAGTTATCTTGGTGGTCCCCATGTTTCTTCAATAGTAGTCTTTCCATCTTCTGTGTACACAAAATATTTTTTTCCACATCTAAAACACTGCCACACAAATTTTCCTTCTTCCTTTTTTTGATATTGCATAGGTAACAAACACGTTGTACAATCAAGTGACTCCGGCATTTCTGTGGAATCAAGAACTGGTAATTCCCTTTTCTTTTTTTCTTGCATTCTATTTAAGTAGATTCTCAGTTATAGATATCTGATCTGTATGAAAATTGAATTTATGTTGAAATGAATTCCTAGTAGCCTCTTGCAAATAAAGGTCTACTAGTACTCTGATCTGAGCATTTAATACATTTTGAAGTTCTATCATCGGAATCACTTGTTATTACTCTCACATCGGCACTAGTTTCTTCTTTAATTTCTTCTTCACATTTTGGATTATCACAAATTGGTGCTTTAATCAGTCGCCCTTTTTCAAGTTCAGTTTTAAATTCATCATATGTGTTGACTTCTGAGGTTCTATCTTCTAGAATTTTTTTTGCATCTGAAAACATATCATTATGAATTTTATCCAATTCTGAAACTACTCTTTCTACAAGACCTGTAATTGTTTGATCATCTTTTTGACGATTATGTCTTCTAGCAAATGTGACCTGATTTTTTTCTAAATCTTTTGGTCCAATTTCAATTCGTAATGGGATTCCTTTCATTTCCCATTCATTAAACTTGAAACCTGGTTTAAGCTCTTCTCTATTATCAACTTGCACTCTAATCTCTGCATTTTTTAGTTTCTCTTCAATTTCTTTTGAAACTTTCTCAATTTTTTCTTTGTCCTCATCTGAATAATAAATTGGAATTATGACTACCTGAATTGGCGCAACCCTTGGAGGCAACACCAATCCCTTATCGTCCCCATGGACCATAATCATTCCGCCAATTAATCTCCATGAAACTCCCCACGATGTTTGCCATGCATAACTCTCTACATTCTCTTTATCTGCAAATTTTACCTCAAATGGTTTTGAGAAATTTTGTCCAAGAAAATGTGATGTACCCATCTGCAATGCCTTGCCATCTGGCATTAATGACTCCATGGTAAAAGTATAAACTGCTCCTACAAATTTTTCTTTTTCAGATTTTTTTCCAGTAATTACTGGAATTGCTAATTCTTCTTCAACTGTTTTTTTATATAATTCTAAAATATCTGTAACTTCTTTTTGTGCTTCATCACTATTTGTGTGGACTGTATGTCCTTCTTGCCATAAAAATTCTGATGTTCTCAAAAATGGTTTTGTCGCTTTAATCTCTGCTCTTAATGCTGTATTCCAAAAATTAATTTTTAACGGTAAATCTCTCCAACTTCTAATCCATTTTGAAAACAATGTATAAGCTAAAGTTTCTGAGGTTGGTCTTAATGCTAATCTATCGCCAAGTTCACCTTCTCCTGATTTAGTTACCCAAAATACTTCCGGATTAAATCCTGCAAAATGATCTTTTTCTTTTGTTAATAGTGATTCAGGAATTAAAGTTGGTAAAAATCCATTTCTATGACCTGTCGCTACAAATTTTTTGTCGAGTGAGGCTTTTATTGATTCCCAAATAGAATACCCGTCTGGTCTTAGAACAATCAAACCTTTCACTGGGGCGTAATCTACAAGCTCTGATTTGATGACCGTCTGTGTGTACCACTCACTAAAATCTTCTGATTTCTTTACAGTGACTCCAATCTCTTTTCCCATTTGAAAAGACAAGAATTTTGTAATTATTTAGTCTTGTTTCTAGACATTTGAAACCTAGAATTATATTGAAAATCATGGGTTATGAGACATATGGCTAAACAAGATCTTCTTGCTATAATTGAAAAAATAATTTCCTTAGATTCTCAAATGAGATTTGCATCAATAATTGATCTCAAAGGTAACATTGTTGAAGGAATAATGAAAACCGGTAAAAATTCACTTGAAACACAAAGACAAGAAGAAAATTTTTGTAAACAGGTATCACTAAGACGAAAAATGAGAAAGGAATTTGATCGTCCTCTTGGGAAAGTAAGATATGTACATGTTGAGCGTGAAAAAGTCACTCAGTTTGTTATCTATACTACAAGAAAAACTATCTTCGTTACGATGGAGCCAGAATTAACAATACAACGAAAAATGAAAATTGTTTCTCAAATTAAGCGAATTACTGCTAATCTTTGAGTGCATCGCCTTTACACAAGACGCTTCCCATAACTCTGCTTTGAAAATTTGTACAAACAAAACATTGAATGAAATGAACCTCGTCTTTTAAGACTGGGCATTCAACAAATTCTTGTTTCATTTTCTTCAGCATTTTTGGGCTAACTCCTTTCAACTTCAATTTTCCTTTCTCGTCCATCATTCCGCCTTCTTTTAGAATTTCTTTTACATCGTTTGGAAGTTTTTGTCGTCCTTCTCTTGCTTGAACTTTTACTTCGTATTTGTGTTCTAATTCGTCAACCATGGTCAAATTTCCATGAAGGCTGATTTATTACTAGCTATTGTAGATCGGATTGTTTTATTTCAACTTTTATATGATGAACTTTTTTTGTGAAAATAGAAAATAATTGTTAGCAATTTTTGATGTTGAAGGGGTGCTGTATGATGCAGAATATCTGCCAATTCTTGCTGAAAAAATAAACAAGGAAGAGGAGATTTGGGATATCACAAAAAAAGGTATTCAAGGTTCAATAAATTGGGAAGAAGGATTAACTAAGAGAGTAGAACTTTTGAAAGGCATTGATTTTGAAACCTGTAAACAAGTTGCTGACTCTTTACCAATAATGACTGGTGCACGAGAAGCATGTAAAACTCTAAAAGATGCAGGATGGAAAGTGATGGCTGTATCTGGAGGGTTTACAATTATGACTGATAGATTAAAAGACGAATTAAATCTTGATCATGTTTATACAAACGAATTGATATTCAAAGATGGAAAATTGGATGGTGTAAAAATTAATGTTGATTCTGATAAAGCAAAATCTGCTAGAGTTAAAATTGAAGAATGGAATATTCCTAAAGATGAAATTGTAGTAATTGTTGATGGCGCTAATGACATAAAATTATTTGATATATGTAATCTTGGTATAGCATATCGTGCACAAGATATAGTCAAAGATCTTGCAACTACTACTTTGGAAGAAAAAGATCTCACAAAAATAATTCCTATAATTAATGAGCATTATTCTATGGAACTCCCTATGTCTGTATCTTCCTAGGATTGAAAAAACTCAATTATAGCAAATTTCTCTATTAGTTATTGAGTTTACAAATAACGCCCATTCATTTTAAAAATGATATTCAGCCTTCTGACGATTTAGTTGATCTTTTACTATCCTCTTCTAAAACATCTCTTGAAAATGGTGATGTATTAGTAATATCACAAAAAATTATATCAAAACATGAAGGTAGAGTTGTAAATCTAGATTCTATTATTCCATCTGAATTATCTATCGGTATCGCATCTGCATATGATAAAGATCCAAAATTAGTTCAAGCCATTCTATCTGAATCAGAACGAATTGTTAGAATGGAACATGGTGTAATTATTGTTCAAACTATTCATGGTTTCATTTGTGCAAATGCAGGAATAGATGAAAGCAATGTAGAAAATGGTTATGCCACATTACTTCCAAAAGATTCTGATAAATCTGCACAAGAAATACGATTAAAAATTTTACAGCAAACTGGAAAAAAGATAGCAGTAATAATTTCGGATACATTTGGTCGTCCTTTCAGGATGGGGCAAACTGATCATGCTATAGGTGTAGCCGGTATTGATACTATTTTACACTATGAAGGTACACCTGACACTTTTGGTAAAATTTTACGAGTTACTGCAACTGCCGTAGTCGATGAACTTAGTTCTGCAGCAGAACTTGTAATGGGTAAAACTAAAAAATGTCCTGCGGCAATCATCAAAAATTTTGAGTTTAAAGAAAATATTGGAAATATCAATAACATACTTCGTTCTAAAGAAGAAGATCTATTCAGATAATTAATAAAAAGTAAAATCTTATAGAAAATATTGGAAATGTTACGTGCCGAACTTCATTGTCATAATGTCTACTCCAATGGTCATGTAGGTGATTTGGAACCTCCTTTTGATTCAAACGTGACACTAAATGAACAATTAGAAAATTCATTAAAATCAAAACTTGATATATTATTTGTAACAAATCATAACACTTTAGATGGCTTCAAACAAATAACAGATTATAAACATGACCATGAAAAATTCTCAAATCTAAAAGTGTATCCTGCTGTAGAAGTAACTACTGATAAAGAAGCACATGTTCTTGTTTATGGTTTACAAGATGAAATAAAATCAAATCAAACTATAGATGAAATACTTGATGCTGCTAAAGTACAAGATGCTGTAACAATCGCTCCTCATCCTTTTAGTTTGGTTGATTCTTTACGTGATGATTCCCTAAAGTGTGATTTATTTGAAGTTTTTAATAGTTCGAATGTTGATTTACATTCAAATAAAAAAGCAGAAATTTTTGCAAAAGATAATAATTTGTTAACAACTGCCGGAAGTGATTCTCATGTTGCATCTACTATCGGAAGATGTACAAATTTAATAAATTCTGAAAATAATCTTGATGATGTCATATCTGCAATGAAAAAAGGTAAAATCTCTATTGAAAAAACTGAATATATCACACGTCGTGAAATCTTAGAACATATTCGGTATAAAATTGAGAATTCCAAAGATTACATAGATCAATACGTACAAGAATTCTACCCAAAATATTCTTGGCTGTTTAATCTAATGTATAGTTCATACATGATTACTAAAAAATCACTAATCTGGGATGCTACTTTGAAGATTGCAATATTTGGTTTACGAAGAATTTCATATAAGATAAATTTTGAAGGTTATGATCCGTCTGCCTTTCGAACACGTGATATCCCTACAATTACAAAAATGATATTTTAATCTCTGTAGGCAAAGCTAAAAAGAACTAGATTTTAATATAGAACCGCTAATTTTTTGTTAGGTAGAAATGTCTGAACCAGAAAAAACTCTAGATGTAAGAGGATTATACTGTCCATCGCCTGCAATGCAAACTGTAGTTGAACTTTCAAAAATGCAGGTTGGTAAAATACTCCTTGTATTGGCAGATGATCCTGCCGCTGAAGATGATATTTCAGACTTGTGTAGAACTCGTGGTCATGAACTTGTTGAATTGAAAAAAAATGGTACTGATTTAGAATTTACAATTAAAAAAATAAAGTAATTTTATTTTTGTTCTGATAAATATTTGTCAACATCAATTGCTGACATACATCCAAATCCTGCTGCTGTAACTGCTTGTCTATACCTATGGTCATGAACATCTCCTGCGGTAAATACACCTTTTACACTTGTTTCTGTATTTTGCTTCTGAATGATGTATCCATTTTCATCCATTTCTAATTGATTCTTAAATAAATCTGTGTTTGGTTCATGACCTATTGCCACAAAAACCCCTCCCATCTCCAGAGTTTTATTCTCTCCAGTTTTTGTATCTTTTAGAATTATCTGTTGTACTTTTTGGTCTCCTTTAATATCTTCAATTTCACTGTTCCAATGAACCTCAATATTCTCGTTACTTAATGCGCGGTCTTGCATTATTTTGCTTGCTCTGAATGCATCTCGTCTATGAATAATGTGAACCTTTGATGCAAATTTTGTAAGAAATGTTGCTTCTTCCATACATGTATCTCCACCACCTACAACTGCAATATCTTGATTTCTGAAAAATGCACCATCGCATGTTGCGCAATAAGAAACTCCTTTCCCGCTGAATGTTTGTTCTCCTTCGATGCCAATTTTTCTTGGTGTTGCACCAGTACAAACTATTACTGCTTTTGCTTCATACTCTTCTGAGCCTGTTAAAACTTTGAATGGTTTTGCACGAAAATCAACATTCACAACCACATCATCAATAATTGTAGTATCCATTCTCTCTGCCTGTTTTCTCATGGTCAACATTAAATCTGGACCCATTATGCCTTCTTCAAATCCTGGATAATTTTCAACATCAGTTGTGTTCATTAGTTGGCCTCCTGGTAAAAGTCCTGAAATTATTAGTGTATCATGTCTTGCTCTTGAACAATAAATTCCTGCAGTGTATCCTGCGGGTCCTGCACCAATTATAATAACATCATATGATGTCTTTGATTTTTTTGGAAAATCTGGAGTTTTTGGTTCATCATTTGAACCTCTATCTTCCATAACTAGTGAACTATCATCCTCTGACATCATAATAATTTACTCTATGATTATAATTTAAATCAATTTAGACTTGTCAAGATCTCATTGTGTTTTTTACATAGTTTACTTATTTCAAGTTGTGAGAATAAAAGATCCTTTTGCCAATGAGCATTATTCAATCTGCATTCAATATCTTCACAAAATGATTCTCCTGTTATATTGTAAAAAATGATTTGTAAGAGATATCCCTCTAAAATTTTGGTTAATCTTTTATCGTTATATTCTAAAAATTTATCTTTGTATTTTTCCTTAGCAGATTTTATATCCAAACCTTGTGTTCTTAATTTCATTACTTCAAAATAGTATTCTTTTGGTTTTGCAGGGGCTTCTACTATTCCTGTAGTAGAAATAATTGAAGGATTGGCACAAATCACTGCTCTTGCATGATATCTCTTATCATTTTCATCAAATGTACATGTTAGTCTATTTGTCAGAATTACCTGTAATGTTTCATTATCCTCATTAAGATATCTGAGAATCTTTTGTAACTCAAAACCATCGTACATGAAAACCTGACTTATTTCTTGAGCATCTTCAATTTTGGTTGTCGAATCCATAATTGAAGAATTTCTACATAATTTCTCCTCAAATTTAATCTCAGTATCATTTGAGTCATACTTTGAAAATGAATTTCTAATATCTGTGATTCGAGTATTTGATAATTCTTTGATATTTTTGAGATCAAATTTTTTGAAAATATTCTCTTCTATTTTGACTTCAAATGGAAAATTATCTTCTAAAAATTTAGTTAATTTTTCAATATTGATTTCGGAAATTGCAGGTTCTTTGTATAATATTATTTTTGTAAAGTTCAAATAGATTATTTTGGAATCTTATTATCAAATTCTTTAATCTTTTGATCAGTTATCTCAGCTGCTTTTTTTCCAGAGTAAAGCATTGAACCAAATGTTGGTCCCATTCTCGCTAATCCATACGTCTCTGTGACTGACATTCCTGCAGCGACTAATCCTGGATATACTTCTCCTGTTTTATGTACCACGTGTTCTTCTCCATCTTCTACCCACATTGGATCCATTCCTTTCCATTCTACTAGTTGTCTATCTACTAGTCTCTTTACTGCAACTGAATCATGTCCTGATGCATCAATAATCATTTTTGCTTCTAACGCAACAGGATCCACACATGTAATGTTTCTTGGTAGTGCTGAAACTGGCATCCAGTTTACAACAATTCCTGCAACTCTTCCATGTCTCATAACTAAGTCATCAAATTTTGTTAGATTCAAAAATTTCACTCCTGCATCACATGCGGCTCCAATTAATTTAGAAACTGCATGTGGACCTGGTGTAAGATACAATCCTTCTCCTACTTTTTTGTAAGGAATTCCTATCTCGTCCCAAATTTTTTGTGCAGGTGCACGTACTGTTACAGGATTCATCATGTAACCTCCAAGCCAATATCCTCCGCCTAGGTAGTTATTTTGTTCAATAACTAAAACTTTGTAACCCATTAATGATAATTCTCTAGATGCAGTTAGTCCTGCAGGTCCAGCTCCTATAATTATGATATCACTTTCTGCTCTATCCTGTAAAACATCATAGAATTCTTTTGCAATTGCTCTAGTAATTTCTACTTCTTTTGCATCTGCAAAAATTTTATCTGGTCTCTGTTCGTTAACTGATTCTTGCATGAAATTTTTCATTCTCAAACTCATTAATAGCTTTGGGTATTTTTATTCAAAATTAGGTAATACTAACACAAACCGGCAAAAATGTATACTTTGTTTAATCGATATGTGTAACTTTACCTATATCAAAAACTTATAACCACACTGCGATCAAAAAAAGATAGATGGCACAACAGCTAAGACCATCAAAACCGGCTGATAAACAGTCAAAGATTGATTGGTCCAGAAGACAAGAAGCAGAAAATTTTGCTGAAACCGTGAAGCTATTCCGACAAGGCAAGATTGATCCTGATATGTTCCGTAGATTCCGTCTACAACATGGTGCATACGGTACACGTATGACTGATGATTATGCGATGGTTAGAATCAAAGTTCCTGCAGGACAAGTATATCCAAATCAATTAGAAAAAATTGCTCAGTTAAGTGAGATGTATTCAATTGGCAGTGCACATTTTTCAACTCGTGAAAATATTCAACTTCACTGGGTAATACTTGAAGATGTTTCTGAAATAATGCAATCACTTTCTGATGTTGGAATGACATCTCGTGAAGCATGTGGAAATACTGTTCGAAATGTAATGTGTAGTCCTATGTCTGGTGTTTGTAAAGATGAAATTTTTGATACAACTCCGTATGCATTAGCTATTGCAAGATTTATGCTTAGAAATCCAATATGTCAAGGACTTCCACGTAAATTCAAATTCAATTTCACATGTTGTGAAAAACATGGAATGATACGAATTGTAGATGTTGGCCTTTTACCTCAAATCCAAGAAATTGATGGAGAAAAAAGAAAAGGCTTTAAAATTTTCTTAGGTGGCGGATTAGGAAACCGTTCATTTGTTGGTCATCAATTAGAAGATTTTACTCCTGTTGAAGATTTACTTTACACATCAATGGCCGTAATTAGAATTTTCGATAGAATGGGAGACCGAAAAAACCTATCACGAAATAGAATGCGTTATTTGGTAAATGATCTAGGTTGGGAAAAATTCCAAAACCTTGTGTTAAAAGAAAGAGCTGTTGTAAAAGCTACACAATCTGTGATTGTTAAATTAAATATTGATGATAGCGTAAATGAGATTCAAAGACCGATATCTGTTAATGATGAATCTGCTTCTGTTCCTGATGGATATGCAAGATGGGAAAAAACTAATGTTGAAAAACAATCTCAATCTGGTTTTAATTCAGTATTCATTGGTTTAGAGGCTGGAGATATTACAGCTAATCAACTAAGAAGTGTCGCAGAAATTATCCGTGATTATTCTGCTGAGGGATTTGCCAGAAATGGATTTTCACAAAATATTGTAATTCGTTATGTTCATGACGATGATCTCAAATCAATGTATTCTCGACTAATTGAAAATGGGCTTGCTAAAACTGGTTCATTAACAATGGCATCTGCTGTAGGGTGTTCTGGTACAACCTCTTGTAATCTTGCATTAACTAACTCTCACAGGTTGGCAAAAGAAGTACAAAGAAAATTCTTAGAACTAAATTATGATGAAGATGATGATTTGAAAGATTCCACAATCAAAATTAGTGGATGCCCTAACTCTTGTGGACAACACCAAATTGCAACAATCGGATTTTATGGTGGTGGTGGTAGACATGGAACTGACATGTTCCCAAATTATACGATGTCATTAGGAGGTAAATTCGATGAAGATGCAATGCTTGGTCATCATACCGCACGTGTTCCTGTAAAACGTATAATTCCTGTAATTCTAAAAATTATTGAACTGTTTAAAGAAAATAAACAATCTGATGATACACTAGCTAAATGGATTGATAGAGTTGTTAGTGGAAATGAATCCTCAAAAATTACTGGTGTCGATGATATCAAAAAAGCAATTGCACCTCTCATAGTTCCTCCAAATGTTGAAGATGAACCTGATTTCTACATGGATTATGGAAGTGATACAAATTATCACACCGTAACTGGAAAAGGTGAATGTGCTGCATGATTGATTCTGATATTCCAATAATTAATTCAAAACTTCTTCGTGAAAAAATTCAAGAAAATTCAATTCGAATTGTTGATGTTAGACGAGAACAAGAATATCAGCAAGGTCATATAACAAATGCTGTAAATCTTCCACTCGCAAAACTTCTTGCTGACGATAGTTCAGAATCCATACAAAAAATTGCACAAGATTTGGGAATCTCTGATGAAACTCCTACTGTAATCTATGATGATACCTTTGGCGCGTTATCTTCTAGAGTTGTTTGGGCTTTACAATACATTGGGCATGAAGATGTAAAATTATTGGATGTAACATTCTCACAATGGAAAGATCTTGGATATGAAATTTCCACTGAAGTACCGGAGATTGAAACTGCAACTCACTCTGTAAAAATTAATCCTGAAATTATGGCTACTGCTGAATATCTTGAAAAAGTTAAAGAAAACAAAAATGTTGTAATAATTGATAATCGTGAGCGTTTGAATTATCTTGAACAACATATTCCTGGTGCAATTAACATCCCGTACAGAACACTTGCCACAGATGGAAAAATTCTTAGAACAAAAGAGGGCATGAAAACTCTTCTAAAAAATAGAGGTATTTCTGAGGATGCAGAAATAATCACATATTGTGGAAGTGTAGGAACATTGTCTGGATTGGCATATTATGCTCTAAAATCAATAGGTGTACCAAACGTCAAACTATATGTCCACTCCTTTAAAGAATGGAAAAGTCTTGAAAAACCAATTGATAAACAAGAAAATGCCAATTATTGGGATCTTTCTGCAGAGTGATACAAAATGAAAGATATCAATGATGTAATGCCAAAAGTTCCAAATATGAAATGGGGTGCATTGCTTAACAAAAAACCTACGAATAAAAAAATCGAAGAATTAAACAATCTACTTCCTCACAATGGACGTTGGCATACTGTCTATGAAGAAGATGATGTATCAATAATAGATGGAATCCCAATTATAAAAAAAGAAAAAGATTCTATGACTTAGTTCTGTGGAACGTTTGCTCTTAATTTCTTTGTAACTGTAATTTCCATATTTTCAAATAATTCTAACATTTTCTTTTTGTTATCAATTAGGTAATCTTTGCCTTTATCATCCAATCTGATTTTAAACAATCTTATCTCTCTATGTTCGTCTAAAAATTCTTCAATCATTTGTTGACCACATTTTGCCGGATTGATATATGCATCAAAACTATCCACTGTTTTTTCTAAATCTTCATTTTCTATTGCAGACATTGTTGTTTGAACCGCCAATCCAATTTCCTTTAGACTTTTAACAGGTGTCGGAACTTTTCCAATCTCTTTTGGACCAAGTAGTCCTCTTCTCTTTGCACCAAGTTTTTTTGCAACATCTGGTATCAAATCATAAATTGGTATAATTTGGTTGAATCCCTGTCTTTTTTCATTTTTAACAACAACACCTTTTAAAATTAATTCATCTAATCCTTTGATAGTATCTTCTTTTCCTAGGAATGTTGTCCAAACAATTGCGCCAATTGTATGGTATCCTTGTCTTAATGATTCAATTAACACAACTTCAATAATTCGTTTAAAACCTTCTTCTGATCTTACATTTACAAAGTCTTTATCTTTAACTGCTTTTCTTGCATTTTTAACATCAATCTCAATTGAGCGTTTTAATGCTTCTAATGAATCCGGGACTTGATTTAGCATCGAAAGGTAACATCCTTTGTTATACCATGCCATTCCATATGTCGGGTCTGAATCTATTGCTTTTTCAACACAGTCTAATGCTTTAGCATAATTCTTTTTTTCATAATTTACTAATGATTTTAAGTTCCATGCTTCTGGATTTGTCACATCAATATCTAAAATTCTATCATAAACTCTCATTGCTTCTGAATGGTCATCTAAATGAAATCGTGAATATCCAAGTTTGAGCATTGCTTCTACATCGTTTGGGTCTGTTCGTAATATCATCTCAAAATTTTCTACAGCTTCTTCCAATTTCTCATCTGCCATCAAATTAATGCCTTTTTTGAAAAGTCTATCTCGTTGATAATTGACATTTGTTAGACTAGTTTCATCTTTTTTACTTAGTGATGTTTCTTTTTTCTTATCCTTCATGAATTAGATTTCTACATTTAACGGATAAATATTAAGCTGCTACTAGTGCCAAATCTATGCCTAGCGTGGCTAGAAAATGTAAATAAATACTAGATATTGAAAGAAATGATTATGCCGTCATCTGAGCACTTTACTATTAAAGGGCAATCTCCATACAAACAAAAAAACGGCGTCTTTGAAGTGGAATTTGCTATCACTGAAGCAAAGCCTACTAGTGAACAAATTGCACAAAAATCATTTCTTCCAATTTGGCGTGAAAAATCACATCTCAATATAAAAAATGGAGAATTTGAGGCTACATTAGGTTCCCAATCAAATCCATTACCTGAAAAAATTTCCACATTTACCACTGTTTGGATAATACTTGTTGATCAATTTTCATCTGTTGGTTCATCATTTGAATTTAAAGTACCTGAAACAATGAGACAGGTTCCTCAAAAACCAAAGTCAGATTCAACTCAATCAAAAACAAAACAAATGTCGCGCTCTTCTAGCGCTGGTGTTAAAGGTCCTCCAGGTCAACCTGGTCCTGATGGGGATAAAGGAGACAAAGGAGACAAAGGTCCTGCAGGTGACAAAGGTCTTTCGGGACAAAAAGGAGTTACTGGAGACAAAGGAGACAAAGGAGACAAAGGTCCTCCTGGCGTAAAAGGTGGAACTGGAGACAAAGGAGAGAAAGGTCTAACCGGCGACAAAGGAGACAAAGGAGAACAGGGGGGTCGTGGTTTAATTGGTGACAAAGGTACCACTGGTGCTCAAGGTCCATCTGGAGACAAAGGATTAACAGGTTTACGTGGAGACAAAGGAGAGAAAGGTCCAACCGGTCCTCCTGGTGTTCAAGGAGACAAAGGAGTTCCCGGTCCTGTTGGTGAAAGAGGAGACAAAGGTGTTACAGGTCCAATGGGAGAGAAAGGTCCAACCGGTCCTCAAGGTCCACAAGGCGAAAAAGGAAAAATTGGAATTACAGGTCCAATTGGAGAGAAAGGTCCACGCGGTCCACAAGGCACTCCAGGTGACAAAGGTATAACTGGTGTTCCAGGTCCACAAGGTGACCGTGGAACAATTGGTCCACAAGGTGAACAAGGTCCTCCTGGATTAACTGGCGACAAAGGTCCACGCGGTCCACAAGGAATTCAAGGTCCACAAGGTGAACAAGGAAAACAAGGTTTGCAAGGTCCTTCTGGTGACAAAGGTTCACAAGGTCCACAAGGTCCCGTAGGTGACAAAGGTCCACGTGGTCCTCCTGGCCCACCTGGAGAGAAAGGTCCAACCGGTGGAATGTCTGAAGAACAAAAACAGTTGTTCAAAGATATGCTTGATATCCTAGTTAGAAAAGGAATAATGTCTGCTGAAGAACAAATTGAATTACAGAGTCATCTGTATTAGATAATTAGTACAAACTTTCCGCAACCGTTCTGTAAGGTTGAAGCCATCTCTCATGGTTGCATTCTACGCATTTGAATAACCATCTTCTTTTTCTTGTGACTACTTTTGGCATAACTACCACCTCGTGTTTTGTTTTAGCCATGCAGTAATCACACCTCCTTTCTTCATATTGTTTTGGCTGATCTTTCATTCCTAGAAATTTTGCCAACTCTCTAAAATCATTTTTTAATTCCTCCACTAGCTTTTGATTGTAAATTGTTGCAGCTGGATGAAATGTAACAAAAAATTTCCTACCATCTTTTTCCACAATTTTACCATGATTCTTTGTTATCTCTTTTCCATCCAATAACGTACCATATGCGGTATTGCCCATAACGCAGATTATTTTTGGATTGATTATCTCAATTTCTTGATTAATAAAATCATTACAAGCTTCTTCTTCTTTTTTTGATGGAACCCTATTTTTTGGAGGTCTACACTTTACGATATTTGTGATGTAGACATCTTGTCTATCAATCCCGGTATCTTCTAAAATCATATCAAGTCTTTTTCCTGCAGCTCCGACAAATGGCTCTCCATGAATATCTTCATTTTTGCCTGGTGCCTCTCCTACAAAAATTACATCCGCATCAAAATTTCCTTTACCTGGAACTGCCTTTGTTCGTGTCTCGCATAATTCACATTTTTGACATTCTTTGACATTTTCTGCAATTGAATCAAGCTTGTGCATATCTATAATTCGAGGAACTACTGAATAATTAACCTAATTCCATACTAACACGTCGGATAAGCCAATTTCACTAATTTTGCAAAAGTACATTCTACGGATAACAAATGTCCACATCAAAAATAATTCCTTTATCTATGATAAAATTCTACGTTCTGTATGGTTGAAGCCAAAGCAAAGAAAAAAGGGAATCAATCAAGATCTGAATACAAAGCAAAGAAAAAAAAACATCCATCAAGAGCAAATAAAACAAAGAGTAATCAGATCAGAGAAAGATATGAAGCCAAAGCAAAAGCAAAAGCAGAACAAAAAACACGCGCACAACAATCTCGAGCTTCTCGAAGAAGTGGAAAAAGTATGAAAACTGAAGGAAAAGTTACAAAATCAACTTCAAAAGCAAAAGAAGCTAGATCCTCAAAGAAAATTGCTACAATAAAAAAGAGAACTAGAAGCTAAGACCTAGTCTAAACTCATCTGAGATATTGCAGGCAAAGTAAAGAAATACTCATCTTCAAACTCAAAGTCAGTTTCACCTTTTTCTCTTAATGAATCAAAGTAATTACTACAATCTGAATGAAATTGTAAATTCACATTATTTTGACCTGACATACATACCGATCTAAAACAATTCTTTTGTTTGGCTTTGTGAGAATAATTTGTTAAACAATGTAGATTGTTTTATGCATTAAAAGAATACATAATAGAACCAAGCCTAAATTTCAATTATGAGTGATTTACAAAAATCTGAATCAGAGTTTATCATCAATGAACAAAAGACTCCTGATTTAGAGTTCCTGAAGTTCTTTGACCCTACCACAATGAGCATTCATCTTAAAGAAAATCAAAAACCTCTTGGCAAGAAAGGAATGCCTGGAAGTTTTGAGTTAGTGGAACTTGACACAAAAACACTTGAGCGTGATTATCTTGAAATTATAACAAATCAAATTTTATCAGCAATAGATGATGAAACGCTTGGCAATACTGAAATCTCAAAACCTGGTGCATTGGTAATACAGTATAGGGATTATCGAATTGCAATAACAAGACCTCCATTTTCCGAACTCTTAGAAATTACAATAGTTCATCCAATCAAACAAATGTCATTAGAAGATTATCAACTATCTGAAAAATTAATGTCTAGATTGGAACAACAAGCAGAAGGAATTCTCATATCTGGTGCTCCAGGTTCTGGAAAAAGTACCCTTGCATCAGGAATTGCAAACTTCTTTAATCGCTCTGGAAAAATTGTTAAAACATTTGAATCTCCGCGTGATTTACAAGTTGATCCTGGTGTAACTCAATACACTAGGTTGGATGGAAGTTTCGAAAACTCAGCTGATATCTTATTGCTTGTTAGACCTGATTATACGATATTTGATGAAGTTAGACGAAGAGAAGATTTTAGAATTTTTAGTGATCTTAGATTGACCGGGGTTGGTATGGTTGGAGTTGTTCATGCAAATACACCAATTGATGCAATTCAGAGATTCATTGGAAAAATTGAACTTGGAATTATTCCAAATGTACTTGACACTGTAATTTATGTAAAAGATGGTGGAATATCAAAAGTTTATCAACTTGAACTAAAAGTAAAGGTTCCATCTGGAATGGTTGAACAAGATTTAGCACGACCTGTAATTGAGATATCTGATTTTGAAACAAACACTTTGGAATATGAAATTTACACCTTTGGTGAGGAAAACATCATAATTCCTGTTGATGAAAATGGCTCACAAAAAACTGGAATTGAACATTTAGCAGAAGAAAAAATTCTAGACAGATTGTATAGATTTGATTCTCATCCTAAAATTGAATTTCTCAGTCCTGGCAGGATCAAGATTTTTGTTTCAAAAGATTCGATTCCAGCACTAATTGGGAAAGCAGGAAAAACCATTCAAGAATTAGAAAAATCTCTTGGTTTACACATTGACGTTGAAGAACATGGAACACAACAAGATCTTCCATCTCAATCTCTATCATATGATTATGGTGAATCTGGAACTGCTCTAATATTTGAGGTAGATAGACAGTATGTTGGAAATGTGGCCAGCTTTGTGGTAAATGGCGAGTTTTTATTCTCATCTAGAATTGGTAAAAAAGGTAAAATCAAAATTTTGAAGCGTTCTACTGAGGGTAAGCGTTTTTCTAGATTTGTCAATCATGATGATAATCTGGAAATATTTCTAAAACGAGACTAAAATTTTTGTATAGTGAAGTATTTACAAAAAATTTCAAATACTAGTTATTCTGTTGTATAGTATGTGCGGAGATCCAATGCTAGATTTACTATTTTACGCCGCTCCATTTGCATTGTTGGGTGCTGGCGGACTGTTTTTCCTAAAAGGTAGCCGTAAAAAGATAGAAGAAATTTTTAGTTAGAACTCATTAAAACTATTCATCATCTTTGGATTTGCTTTGAAAAATGTCACAAATTTTCTAATTTGTCTAATTGTTTTTGGATTTAGATGATGTTCAATTCCTTCTGCATCTTGATTTGCAATTTCTTTACCAATTCCTAAAATTTCAAAAAACTCTAGTAAAATTCCATGTTTTTGTTTTATCATGTCTGCAATTTTCTGACCTTTTTCTGTTAAATTAATTCCATAATATTTTTCATATTCTAAAAATCCTTCTGCATCTAATTTTTTGAGCATTTTTGTAACACTTGGAGCACTGACATTCATATATCTTGAAATATCTAATGTTGCGGCATATCCTTTCATATCTACTAGCTCTGAAATAACCTCTAGATAATCTTCCACTCTATCTGAAATGGAAATTGTTTTCTCAGATTCATGTGCTGCCTTGATTGAATCTAATCTACGTGATGTCTTCTTTTTCATTATGGCGATAAGAATTTCCTTTTATATAAATTGGAAATTATTGTAATGAAATCTTGACTTGAATGTAGTGGATTTTGATCACTGACTGTTAACTATATTTTCTAAAACATCAATAAATGACTGATTTACTCAAGGAAAAAATTGAAAGATTACGAATAATGAGAGAATCAGCTTCTAGACGTACTGATTTGTACAGTGACATGGGGAAATTAGATGATAAAAAAACTTCACAATCTTTAGGTGCATTAAATCGTGCATCTGCTCCTGGCAGAAAAATGCAAAAGCTGGGATTTCTAATGTTATGGATTCCTGAACCTACAGGTGTAACAGTTGCAGTTGGGGCTCCAATGATATTGGCAGGTAGATATTTGGATAAAAAATACAATGGCTCTACTTTGAAAGATATTGGTCATAGTACCAATGAAACAATGTCCTCGATTAATCAATTCAAAGCATCATTGTAATTGCTTTAGTTTTTATTTTATCTGTTATAAGATAAGATATGCCAACACGTCTTCAGGTTTTGATCCCAATTGGAGTTGCTGCTGTAATAGTTGGTGTTGCTGGCATGATATCGCTTCCTTCTGAGGTTCAACTTGACGCAAATTCAAATTTCTTAATGGGTGTTGTACAGTTAGATGATGAAATTATTCAGGTATACATTGCAGATAATGATCCGCGTAGAATGCGTGGTTTGATGTGGGAGACCCAGAGTTTTCTTGCTGATGATAAAGGAATGTTGTTTGTATTCAACGAACCGGGGAATCGGTCTATGTGGATGAAAAACATGCAGTTCCATCTTGATATTATTTGGTTTAATGAAACCGGTGCAGTAGTTGCAATTGAAAAACATGTCCCTCCATGCATTACTCCTGTTGAAGTAATGAGCTGTAAATCACATGGTGTTTCTGCTGATAATGCACAGTATGTTCTTGAAATGACATCTGGATACGTAGATGAGCATTCTATAAATGAAAACTCACAATTAGTGTTAATCTCGATTTAGATGAATCTATTTTATCAAAGAACATATCTTGTCTTAGGAATGTTTTTTGTATTTGTTGGCGTGTATTCTGCATATGATGCTGGAACTAGTTATCCAACTTCTACCACTATAACCGTCGTTGTTGTAAGTATTGGATTTATTCTGGGTGGAATTTATCTTCTCATATCATATCTGAAAAACCGAAAGATCTTAAAACGAGTTGATTAAATTGTATGATATGACTGATTTTAAAAAAATTGCAGCGGATGGTTTTGAAATTAATGCAAAAGCTCTCGATGCAAACCCCGATGATGCAGCTGCACGTTCTTACATGCTGGGAATAATGATGGCAAAGCATCTAGATGAAGAACATGTGAAACGTGCAAAAAGATACGTAATTGATTAAATGAAAATTTTATTATTATTACTAATTTTTGTAGTCTGCGTTACTATTGGTTCTAGCTATGCATATGCATTAGATTACACATATCCTACAATCAATCAAAGATTAACTGAAATCCCAACATATTGTGCCGTTGAATCAATAACTGACAAAATTGAATCTTCTGAAATGGATGAAATGTTGGCTAAATCCGAACTTGCCGTTAATACTTGGAAGGAAATGTTACAAAAATCTGAGATAACAAACAAGGAATTCTGGGATTTAAAATTTAAGAAAATTGGAAAAAATGAATCTGTAACTGATGATTGTACAATTACTATCCTGTTTAGAGATGATCCTGAATTTTCTGGTTCATTACTTAGCAAAACGCTGGGCGCTTTCATGAGAAATTCTATTTACATCTACTATGAAAATCAAGAATCAATTTATGGCGATAAATGGATGGATGGTATTTTGAAAACTATAATCCATGAAATGGGTCATACGTTTGGTCTTGGCCATTATACAACTGATGACAATGATTACAATCGAAAAGTTGCAACACGTGATGAATCTCCTCCTTCGATAATGTTTGCTCCTGCACACATTAATCCTGATTTAAGAAAGATTACTGATATTGATGTGCAAAAAGTCCGTTTAATTTATGGAAGTTATGGTTTTCATGCATTCTCTGAACAACGACCTAGTGAAATTATAATCGAAAATCCAATCTCTCCATTGGATCCTACATATCCTTTTGAATTCACTGAAATTTCTAAAAACAATGTAAAGTTATTTCGTCATCAAGATTCATTGATGACCATTTCTGGTCAGATAAATGATGTTGTGTTCATGTCAGGCCATCCTGTATTTTTATTAATTACAAATCCTGATTTGTCAACTCAAGTTTTAAAAGTAAAACCTACTCGAGATGGATTTTTTCAAACATATCTAAATTTTAATTATAAGTCACTTCCAGGAAAATATTCTATTGAATTTGTATACATTGATAAAATTGATCAAAGTAAAAACATAACATTCGATGTAGAGCAAACTGACATTCCACTACCATCCAAATCTGAAAATCTAAATATTATTCAGGTGAGTAATACTGCTGATCAATTTTTTGAAATGGGTTTGTATGGTGATGCCATAAAAAATTACAAAGTAGTCATAAAAAATATAGATAAAATCCAAGAACCTCTGCACCTAAACGCCTTAAGTAAAATTGGTCTTGCACTAATAGAGTTAAAAAATTATGAGAAATCATTATCATATTTTGAGCAGGTGTATGAAATCAATCCTGGCTATCCTAATATTCAAGAAAATCTAAAAACTTCTAAATCATTAATTGAGGATAATGGTAAAATGATGACTGCTGATTCAATTGTTCCACTTCCTGGTTGGATTAAATCAAATGCTGGTTGGTGGATAAATGGCCAATCCACTGATCAATCACTGCTTGATGCATTTGAATACATGCAAAACAAAGGACTGATTGGAAGTTATGAATTTTCAAATTATTCTCAATCACACATTCCAAATTGGCTTGTAGATATCGTAACATGGTGGTTTGATGAAAAACTATCTGATGAAGAATTTCTCAAAACTATTGATTATCTATTAAAGCAAGGAATAATTATAATTTAAAAAAATACTGTGATTAATTTTCACAATTATTGAGCTGCTTGCTTTTGTCCTAAAAGTGACAAAAGTGGCATTGCATCCCATTGATACATGTATGATGAAAGAAATGATTTGCATGCGTCATTGTATGTGTTGAAGAAACCTTCTGCTGTAGCTTGGTCTCCTTCAATTACTGACATTGCGGTTTTATTATCATCAAATGATCCGCTCCAAATCATGTTTCCTTTTGCATTCCAGTCGTCAATGATTGTAGCAATTTTGCCTGCGGCTTGTGCTACATCTTGTTCTTTTGCATCTTCTTTGAAGACGCTAACTAAAACATATGGTTTTTTGTCTGCCATTATGTGATTACCACTATGACGATATTAAAATTCGATGTACTTTTCAAAACTTTGTTCTAATAAGATGGAAAGCGCCGTTAGCAACATTCCAGTAGTTGACGACATGTATTCTGGTTTTTAGATCAAAGCATACGATGCTTGTCACTAACGGCATATACAGATTGTTCTTGCTCAATAATTAAAACTAGTTCTGAATTTAGATTGTTATTCTCAACTTTTGGAATTTTTCTTCTAAATTCTTAGATTGTAGAACTTACACAATTCTAAAAATAATAAAATTTTATGAAATAACACATAATCCGTTTGTTGTAATCACATTAACATCATGAAGTAAAATGATCTAACTATCTGGAATTTGAGAAAATTATTTTTTTCCTTTTCCTTTTTTGTTTTAAAGCTTATCTGATTATCTTGTTCTATGATGATAGAATGAGTCCTCTCCTAAAATAGGGTTTCAAAAGTAAGGAATTATTGAAGAATTCTATCTTTGCCATACTAGCAATTGCAATGTTATTGGTTGTAATTCCTAGTGCGTATTCTGTTGATAACAGTAAGGTACGATATTACTCTGTTACAGAAGTTACTGAAACAAGTCTAAATCTTGCACTGACAAGTCTTGAAAATCAAGACTTTGATTCTACTAAAAAATTCATAGAATTTGGTTCAACACACTTTTCAAAGAATTTAGAAAAATTAAGAAATGTTGATGCATCTCTTGCAGATGAGGTTCACATATCATTACTCGATCTTCAAACCAGACAGATTAATTCTGAAAATCTATCTGCGGTATCATCTGAACTAACAAGAATTATTGAAATTTTTGAAGCAATTCCAGAGGATGTAGAATACAATCCAAATATCACAGTTTCATTATTGATTATAGTTGATGAACAATATGCAAATTTTGAAACTAACGAAGATGAATTTTCTTATCAAATAGCTGTGGGATTCATGGAGAGAGCCAATCAGATATTTTATTCTGGAACTGATTATGGAGAACGTCAAAAAGTAGAATTAGAATCATTTTTCAACGACATGTTTGAAATGGTAAAAAACAAAGATCCATACGCATCAATTGCATCTACTAATATCTGGGTTCAAAGAGATTTGCTTGGAACTGATGTTGTTGGAACTATTGGAAAAGACAGTAGTAGTTTCTATGTTGTCATAAAAGAACTATACTCTGAATTAATGGTTGAATTAGATAATGGCGATTACAAAAAGGCAGAGCAATTAGGAATTGAGGCATACCTTGAAAACTTTGAATATTTAGAGCCTGAGATTGAAATTGCAGATGCAGAATTATTATATCAATTAGAATGGGACATGCGTGAAGAATTACGTACGAAGATCAAAAATTATGAAGACCCCTCTGTAATCAAATCGTTTTTGGTTGATTCAATTATTCCTAGACTAGATACTGCAGAAGCTAAAGTTATAGATTTGAGAGCATCTGGCGTAATAATTGCAGAAGCACGAGCAAATCTAGAAACAAAACCAATGGGCTCTGCATCTGAAGGTCAAAAAGCTGAAGTTCGAGATGAGATTGATTTCATCCGTGAACAATTGATGGCAACCGAAATTTTCTATGAATTAGGAGATACACAAGCAGCATACGCAAGTGCAAGAACCGCATATCTGGACAGTTATGAATATGTTGAAATTCCATTAAGAGCAATTGCTCCTGATTTTACTTTTGAAGTTGAGTATCAGTTTGCAACATTAAGAAATCAAATTAACGATGGTGCACCAATCGAAGACATTTCTACTACAATTATTTTCATTGAACGTTCTCTAGATGAATCTGAACGTCTTGTTTCTGGAACCGGAACAATTGCGCCAATGATTGCATTCGTCTCTTCTTTTGCTATAATCTTTAGAGAAGGATTGGAATCTGTTTTGATTTTAGGTGCCATAATTACATATCTTGAAGCATCAAGAAATCATAAATTCAAAAAATATGTGCATTATGGAGTAGGGCTTGCAATCGGTGCCACAGCTGTAACTTGGTTTGTTGCATCTTATCTTATAGAAATCTCGGGTGCTAACCGAGAATTAATTGAGGCGATAGCTGCATTATCTGCAACAGCGGTTCTGTTCTATGTGAGCTTCTGGATACTGAATAAGATTGAACATAAACGATGGATGGAGTTTGTAAAGGCAAAAGTTTTCCAGGCGTCTGCTGCCGGAGGTACATCCGTGTTCATAATGCTGTCATTTTTCACTGTTTACAGAGAAGGATTTGAAACTGTTCTGTTCTATCAAGCGATGTTTTCATTTGCTAAATACATGGAATTGTATGTTGGATTAGGATTCATTACAGGCATTGTTTCGTTACTTGGAATATACTTTGGATTTAGAAAACTTGGAAAACGTCTACCTCTACGTGCATTATTTGGATTAACAATGGGTATTGGTGCTTACTTGTCAATTGCATTCTTAGGAAATGCAATACGCGAGTTCCAGGTACTAGATTACATCCCATACACTAGCATGCTTGGTACTATCCCAAGATTAGACATCAACGTTGCAACAATGACTGGAATTTATCCAACACTTGAGACAACTGTAGGCCAAATCGTCTTGCTATCGGTATATCTTGTAGCATCTCTCTATGTGCTTGTTCTAAGACCAAAGAGACAAAAAGCCCTCGCTTCAATGAGAAAATCGAGAGCCGAAGTAAATGAGCAACAGACGAATTAGAATTGGTATTGATGTAGGCGGGACATTTACAAAAGCTATAGCGTTAGATATTGTATCTGGAGAAATTCTTTCCACTTCTACAATTCCAACAACGCATACAGCCGAACGTGGAGTATCTGCAGGTATCGTCTCTGTGTTATCAGACTTGTTAAAAGAATCTCACATTGAATTAGATGAAATTGAAATTATAGCTCATAGTACTACTCAGGCAATTAATGCATTGTTAGAATCTGATACTGCTAAAGTTGGAATTGTTGCAATGGGGGTCGGTCCTGAAAAAAGTGATGTCATAAAACGTACAAACCTGCGCGATGCACAAATTAACCATGAAAATGATATAAAATCGTCTCATCGATTTCTTGATACGTCTCATCTGATTACCGATTCTGAAGTATCAACTGCAATTAAAGAGCTAAAAGATGAAGGTGCTAAAGTGATAGTGGCAACTGAGGCGTTTGGTGTGGATGATCCTTCAAATGAAGAATTTATCATGGAACATGCTACAAAACAACAAGTCCCATCTACCGCATCACATGAAATTTCTGGAATTTATGGTCTCGAGATTAGAACCTTAACTGCAGCAATCAATGCTAGCGTATTACCAAAAACTGTTCAGGTAGGTAACTTTGTAGAAGAAGCAATTCGTGAAACTGGTGTAACTGCTCCATTAATGATAATGAAAGGTGATGGTGGTGTTACAAGCATGGATACATTTCGTACAAAGCCCATCTTGACTGTTCTTTCTGGTCCTGCCGCAAGTGTTGCAGGTGCATTACTATATCTAAAAATCACAAACGGAATTTTTGTTGAAGTTGGCGGAACAAGTACCAACATTTGTATCATAAAAAATGGCAAACCTGAGATTCGTTATGTTACAATAAAGAATCATCCTACTTGCATTAGGTCAATGGATGTTCGAGTACTTGGTGTTGCAGGTGGAAGTATGGTGCAAGTAAAATCAAATATTGTTGCAGGTGTTGGACCACGTAGTGCCCACATTGCTGGTTTGAAATATTCTTGTTATGCACCAATGGATGATTTATCAACTGGTGAAATTATTTTTGTTAAACCAAAACCAAACGATATTGAAGAATATGTTGCCATAAAATGTAAAAATGAAACGTATGCAATAACAAATACTTGTGCTGCAAATGCACTAGATAGAATACCTGAAGGTGATTACTCTTACTCTGATCCTGCAACTGCAAAGCTTGCGTTAGAAATTTTAGGTAAAAAATTAGGTGTCTCTGGCTCACAAGTTGCATTATCTATACTTCAAAATGCTTCATTTGATATCACAAATGAAATTACAAAAATCATAAAAGAGTTTGAACTTCAAAAATCAAAAGTGAAACTTATTGGTGGTGGTGGTGGTGCATCTGTTCTTGCACCTTTTGTTGCAGAACAACTACAATTACAATATGATAAAGCTGATTATGCTGAAGTTATCTCTTCAATCGGTGTTGCATCATCAATGATGCAAGAACAACTTGAAGAAACTGTTGTAAACCCAAATCCTGAACAAATATCAAAACTTCATAAAAAAATTCATGACATACTTATTGAAAAAGGATCAACTCCAGAATCTATCTCTGTTGACAGTGTATACATTCCAGAAAAATCGTTGTTACGTGTAACTGCATTTGGAAATGTTGAATTAGATAATGGTATGACAGCTAAAAATATTTTTGATAAAGATGATGCAATGGAACGTGCACTTGAAATTTCTGGTATGCCTAAAGATAAAATTAATCTTGAATTTGAAACTGATCATTATTTTGTATTTGCTGGAAAAATTACAACAAAAAAATTGATGATTAAAAAAACTATACAGCCTGTAATTGTCATTGATAAGTATGGTCGGGAAAAACTCAATCTTAGTAATGCAAAACTAATAGATGGTGATATTTCTCAAATCACATCTGGACTAAACAAATCTCTATCATCTGACTCTGATATTTCTCCGCAAGTTTATCTTCTAAATGAATTGAAGTTAGTTGATTTTTCGGGACTTACATCAAAGTCTCACATAATTGATGCAATCAAAAAAGAATTGAATCCGTCCTCTCAGGCCTGTGTAATTGTAGAAGCCAAAAAATAGTTGTAGTTAAACAAGTTGTAAATTCTAAGACTCTAGAATAAGAATCTGCATTCAGGTTTAGTATTATATACGAAATCAATAACGAATTTTTCGTGAACAAGTTAATTTTACTAGCACCATTAATGGCACTTCTTTTAGTGCCAATGGCATCAGAAGCAGAAGCAGCTCTTGGTGATGAATGGGCAGCAATTAAGAAAACACTTGGTAATGCGTACAAAGCAGAAACAACTGAAGAATCACTAAAACTTCTAGCAGATGCTCGCGGAATTTACATGAGTGAATTTGCAGGAGCAGCAAGAACACATGATCCAGCAACACATGAAGTTATAATGGAATGTTATGACAAAGCAAAACAAAATTATCAAGATGGCGATAACAAACAAGCAAAATTATGGATTCAATGTCAAGAAAAATCAGTTTACACACTTGGTATAGTAATGATGGAAGTTGCAGTAGCAAATGATAACGCAAAAGATTACATCAAATGGGCAGACATTGTTAAAACAAAATTCAAAGTTGAAGCAAAAGACCCAGCATCACTAGCACTACTCACTGCAATTGAAAATGACGGTTCCAAATTAGGATTATACTCTGAAGTATTTAGAGAAAACATGTTAGATATTTTCGAATTAAAAACAGTTGAAGAATTAGAAGAAGCACTAATCAAATATAATGAAGATGACACATACGGCGCAAAGAAATATGCCTATGAAGGATTATACTATTACAGAACACTTGACCCATATGTCGTAAACTCAATCGGTCAAGGTGAAGCAGACAAACTATATGCATTAATGGAAAAAGCAATGGACATTTCAGACTCTGCAAATGACGGAGTATCTATTTCAGACTTGAAAGCACAAATGAAAGAAACTAAGAAAGAAGTAGAAAAAATTGTTATGAAACACAACGGAATTGCTGGTACTCCTGAAGCACTTGCACTCGCAGGTATCTCTGATAGATTACACTTAGTTAAAGTAGAATATGTTGATGCAATTGACGGTACCGGTACCATCATCAATGATATGGAATATGCAGAAACTGTAGCCTTTGCACACGGTGGAGTTGAAATTGCTGAAGAAAACGCTGAAGTATTAAAAGCACTTGGAGCAAGTGACTTTACCAAATTACAATCACAATTAGCAAGTATTGCCTCTGATGTAGACAACAAAGTAAAAATTTCAACAGTTCTAAAACAAGCTGACGAAGCAACCTTAACTGTAAAGAACCTACAAGCAAACGCAGGTGAAGGTGGATCAAACCTTGGTGGATACTTTGACACTATTGATAGATTATTGATTACAGCACAAGCAGCATATGAAAATGGTGATGCTGAATTAGCACACGAACTAGTCGGCACCGCATACCTGGACAACTATGAATTCTTAGAGGCTCCAATTGGAGAATACAACACTTTCTTAATGAAAGAAATTGAAAATGAAATGAGAGAGAACTTAAGAAACATGATTGAATCTGGTTCATCTGCTACCTTAGTTCAAGCACAAATCCAAAAAATCACTACTGACCTTGATACTGCACAAGACTTAGTTACATCTGGCTCACCAGCTGCTGAAGATGTAGTAAAACTTGGTGAACAATGGGCCAAAGTAAAGAAAACACTCGGTAATGCATACAAAGCAGAAACTACTGATGAATCACTAGCACTTCTAGCAGATGCTGAAGCAATTTACAATAAACACTTTGCAAGTGCCGCACAAATGCACGATAGAGCAACTCACAACGTAATTATGGAATGTTATGATAAAGCAGAACAAAATTACAAAGATGGCGATAACAAACAAGCAAAACTATGGATTCAATGTCAAGAAAAATCAATTTACACACTTGGCATGGTCATGATGGAAGATGCAGTATCAAAGAATAACTCAGTAGCATACATTGACTGGGTAGATATTGTTAAAACAAAATTCAAAGTCGCTGACAAAGACCCAGCAACACTGGCACTACTCACAGCAATTGAAAATGACCCATCAAAACTCAGACTATACTCCGGTGTAGTTAAAGATAACATGTTAGATATTTTCGAATTAAAAACAGTTGAAGAATTAGAAGAGGCACTAATCAAATATAATGAAGATGACACATATTCTGCAAAGAAATATGCTTATGAAGGATTATACTATTACAGAACACTCGACCCATATGTCACCGACTCAATAGGTGCAGCAAAAGCCAATGAACTATATGGATTAATGGAAAAAGCAATGGACATTTCAGACTCTGCAAATGACGGAGTATCTGTTGCAGACTTGACAGCACAAATGAAAGACACCAAGAAACAAGTAGAGAAAATTGTTATGGAGCACAACGGTATTGATGGTACTCCTGAAGCACTTGCACTAGCAGGTATCTCTGATAGATTACACTTAGTCAAAGTAGAATATGTTGACGCAATTGATGGCACAGGCACTATCATTAATGATATGGAATATGCTGAAACTGTAGCCTTTGCACACGGCGGAGTAGAAATTGCTGAAGAAAACGCTGAAGTATTAAAAGAACTTGGAGCAAGTGACTTTGCCAAATTACAATCACAATTATCATCCATAGCATCTGATGTGGACAACAAGAAAGCAATATCCACAGTCCTAAAACAGGCTGATGAAGCAACCTTAACTGTAAAGAACCTACAAGCAAACGCAGGTGAAGGTGGAGCAAACCTTGGTGGATACTTTGACACTATTGATAGATTATTGATTACAGCACAAGCAGCATATGCAAACGGCGATGCTGACTTAGCACATGAACTAGTCGGCACCGCATACTTGGACAATTATGAATTCCTAGAAGCACCAATTGGCGCAGTTGACAGTAAATTAATGAAAACTATTGAAGATGATATGAGAGAGAACTTGAGAAACATGATTACATCTGGTTCTTCTTACAACGATGTTGAATCTCACATCCTAATGATTAACAATGACTTAAAGACAGCACAAGCAGCAATTGCTAGTGGTCCTGCTCCAAAGGCAGCTGCAGCAGCACCTGCACCAACTCCTGCACCAACTCCTGCACCAACTCCTGCACCAGCAGCAGAAGAAACACAACAAGTAAAACTTGAAGAAGGTGGCGGATGTCTAATCGCAACTGCAGCATTTGGTTCTGAAATGGCACCACAAGTTCAATTCTTAAGAGAAATTAGAGATAACACCGTAATGTCTACACAATCCGGTACAGCATTCATGACAGGATTCAACCAATTCTATTACTCATTCTCACCAGCAGTTGCTGACTTAGAAAGAGAAAGCCCAGTCTTCAAAGAAGCAGTCAAAGTAACACTAACTCCAATGTTAACATCACTAACACTACTCAACTATGTTCAAGTTGACACTGAAGAAGAAATGTTAGGTTATGGAATTAGTATAATCCTACTTAACATCGGAATGTACTTTGTAGCACCGGCAGCAGCAATCGTTGCAATCAAAAAACGCTTCTTTTAATTCTAAAAATTAGCGCCAGATTTTTTAATCTTAAAAACAATACAGAGCATGGATTCCTGTAGTCTGGATGCGATATTACTTCCATCAATGTTTGCAATAAAGAATAAAATTATTGGAACACCTTGTTATGAAGATCCATCTTGTATTGGATATACGATCGTTGTATCCATCGGATTGTCATATACAATATATCGTGTTTTAACAAGAAATATGAGTAAAAAAGGACGACGCGAGGCTCTTTTCAAGTTCTTTTTCAGAGACGCCAAAAATTAAATACACACAAGATAGACGTCATTCATGCCTGAGTTTATCGAAGAAGAGACTGGAAGACGTCTTTATCATGAGAATGAAACTACTTTAGATATTGAAAAACAAATAGCCAAAAAATTTACTCCAAAAAAAGGTGAGGTAACATCAAGTTACATGCATCGTGATATGGATGAAGAAGAACCATTTGATGTGGACCGAGCAATCGATGCAGATGGTGTCCCTGTTTTACAGGAGAAATCGAAATTATCCCTTTTTGATGTAGAGTACAAACTTGCCGGTATGAATGTGGTACCAGTTGACAAAAACACAGGTAAAGCTCTCGACGAAAAGCAAGTTGAAACCTTGCGAAAACAATTAATGAAAAATTGGCAATTTGTGGATGAGGATGAAGATGAGTAGCGTCTGTGAAGATTTAGAAGCAATCCAACAGCAAATGCTTGCAAATGTAATTGCAAAAATGAGAAGAGAAGCTAAAGCCAAAAAAGAAAAATTAATCGCTGTTCAGTAATACTTTACTTTTTATTAGAGAAACGATCAAATCAATTCAGTGGGGGGCAACTCTGCTTAAAATCCAATACGCGTTAACTCCTGCGTAAACGGCAGATGCCATTCTGTCCTCACTATAATTATTATACTCAAAGTTTCTAGCTACATTATGGAAGATTCAGTTTATGATCCAAGATGTAAAGAAATTCAACATCATGATGGTGTTAGATTTGCAGCAATCATTAATCATGCTGGTGAAAAAATTGCTGGGGGCTTCACTGATGGTGTTACTCCGTATGAAGGAGATGAAACAAAGTTAAATGACTTTTATAAATTTGCATTGACTGTATCATTAAGAACTGATGAACTAAAATATTCACTTGGTGCACTAAACTACATTGCATCAAGACGTGATAAAGTAATTTTAATCAGTTTCCCATTCCCAGTTACTACAAACATACTTTTGATATCTGCTGAACCTGGTCTTGACATTGAAAAATTAGCTGAAAATGTTGTTAAAATTTTCTCAGATGATTCATCTGGTTTCACAAAAACACTTGCTGACGACTAGTCTTTTTTCTCAACTACGTGGATTAATTCTTTTAATTGTCTTCTTTGTTTTGCAGGTCTTTTTTTAATTGGGTATCCTATACACAATAATGATGTAGGTCTGAGTTCTGTTCCTATGATTTCTTTCACTCTTTCTTCATCAAACATACCTATCCAAATACTGCTTAATCCTAATGCAGATGCGGCTAATTGAGAATATGCAGCTGCAAGGGTTGCATCTTGAATTGAAAATTTCATAATTACTTTTGCAGGAAAGTCAAGTTTCACTCTAGTTGGATTCATGCAAAATACTAGTACCAATGGGGTGTTCACGTAGGCTTGTTTGTTTGCCGCTTTGACTAATTCCTCTTTAGTTTCTTTATCACTGATGTAAAAAATCTCAAATCCCTGAAAATTACCTGCTGTTGGTGCAGTATCTGCAGCCGCTAAAATTTTATCAATTTTCCATTTCTCTACAGGATTTTTGGAAAATTTTCTAGTTGATCTTCGAGTTGCCATTACCTTGAAAATATCTGTATTCAGCTTTTTCTCTGTTTTTTTATTTAGAATATTTGTCATTAATCCTAGCCTAATCGATAAATCTTCACCTGGGTCTTCCTTTGGCTCATATCCTTTAGGCCAGGTGCGTTTAGGATCTATTTTTTTATTCATAAGATTCCTTTAATCATTGAGATAAAAAATTTCCTTATCTCTTGAAATTTGACACAAAACTTTCAGTAGCCATTTTCATCTCTTTCACATCTGTCATTGAATGTGCATCTGAAAATGCTCCAAGTTTACCTGGTAAGAAGAATATGCCGTTTTTAGCTATCATCTCAAAATGATAGTTGAATAATTTTGTAGAATCACATTTTGCTGCATCTACCGCATTGTTAATTTCATTCATTCCATTTCTTGGAAAATGTGTCATGAACAATGAGCCTTTTCCTGTAACTATAACATCGTCAGAAAAAATTTTCTTTAGCATTTTTGTTGTCTCATTTCCTAATCTATCTAATTTTTTGTAAAGTGTATTTTTCTTATTTTTCAAAATTTCAAGTGTTGTATCTCCTGCAATCATTGACAATGGATTTGCAGAAAATGTACCGCCTCCAATGTAGGTTCTACTTTTTTTAGAATTTACCGAAGTGTTTGCATGTTCCATAATCTCATCTTTTCCACAAATCACACCAATTGGAAATCCTCCACCAACAATTTTTCCAAGTGTAACAATATCTGGGTCAAGTTTCATAGTTGGATAAATACATCCATATCTAAATCTAAATCCTGTTACAATTTCATCTAGCATGAATAATGAGTTATTTGTTTTTACCATCTCTTGTAATCCTTGCAAGTATTCTTTTGTTGCAGGAATTGCTCCACCTCCGCCTAAAACTGGCTCAACTAAAACTCCTGCTAAATCCTTTTTCACTGACTTTAAAATTTTTAATGATTCCTGTAAATTATTCAGTGGTAATGATACGATATGTTCCTCGTCTGTTAATCCTTGACTTTCAGAAACGTCAAATGGCCAGTTCACTGTTTTGAGTAAATCTGTTGTATAACCATGCCACCCTCCATCAATTTTTGCAATGATTTTTTTACCTGTCATTGCACGAGCCAATCTTACCGAATACATTGTAGCCTCTGTACCTGTTGATGCATAACGAATTTTTTCTGCTACTGGAACTGCTTTGGAAATTCTTTCAGAAAGTAAAATTGCATTTTCATTTGATGTTCCATGCATCCATCCTCTTTTCAATTGTACTGCTGCTTTTTTCTGAACTTGTTTTTGAGCATGTCCTAAAATCAAACTCCAATGCCCCATCCAATAATCTACATATTTGTTGGAATCTACATCTTTGAGAAATTTACCTTCTGCAGATTTTGTGATAAATGGGTATGGCTCAAAAAATCTAATATTGTGATGAACACCATTGATGTGAACCTTTTTTGCTTTTGCAAATAGTTTGGATGACTTCTTGGTTTTTTTTCTGTAAATTTCTTGTATGCTGGTCATATCCTACCTATTTTCTTTCCTTTCATTATATTACTGATCGCCAAAAACGGTCATTCATGCCTATATTTTGAATGGTTTATAATGCCTTCAGCAACTCAAATTTTCGCATACGTAACGCTTTGGCGGCGCCTTTGATGAAGTATGGCAAGATGCCATTTTGTGATTTAGAGGCCTCCAGTTACGCATACAAAATGAGGATCTGATCAAAAGATCAAATCTGAGATGTGAAGATTATGTGCATTCCGTTAATTCCAATAATAGAAATTAGTTGTGCAAAAAATGTACTTTGAAAATAAAATAATATAGAATCCGTTTGATCCTGACGGACCTGACTGCTATCAGATTGATACTAAGCCATGTTAGTTATTGTAGTAATACAAGGCAGACGGCTCAGTAACACGTAGTCAACCTAACTTATGGACGGGGATAACCTCGGGAAACTGAGAATAATACCCGATAGGTCATGATGCCTGGAATGGTTTATGACTCAAATAATTTATTGCCGTAGGATGGGACTGCGAGCTATCAGCTTGTTGGTGAGGTAATGGCCCACCAAGGCTATTACAGCTACGGGCTCTGAGAGGAGTAGCCCGGAGATGGGTACTGAGACAAGGACCCAGGCCCTATGGGGCGCAGCAGGCGAGAAAACTTTGCAATGCGCGAAAGCTCGACAAGGTTAATCTGAGTGGTTCCTGCTAAAGGAACCTTTTGTTAGTCGTAGAACCACTGATGAATAAGGGGTGGGCAAGTTCTGGTGTCAGCCGCCGCGGTAAAACCAGCACCTCAAGTGGTCAGGATGATTATTGGGCCTAAAGCATCCGTAGCCTGTTCTGTAAGTTTTCGGTTAAATCTATGCGCTCAACGTATAGGCTGCCGAAAATACTGCAGAACTAGGGAGTGGGAGAGGTAGACGGTACTCGGTAGGAAGGGGTAAAATCCTTTGATCTATTGATGACCACCTGTGGCGAAGGCGGTCTACCAGAACACGTTCGACGGTGAGGGATGAAAGCTGGGGGAGCAAACCGGATTAGATACCCGGGTAGTCCCAGCTGTAAACGATGCAAACTCGATGATGCGTTGGCTTGTTGCTAGCGCAGTGTCGCAGGGAAGCCGTTAAGTTTGCCGCCTGGGAAGTACGTACGCAAGTATGAAACTTAAAGGAATTGGCGGGGGAGCACCACAAGGGGTGAAGCCTGCGGTTCAATTGGAGTCAACGCCTGAAACCTTACCCGGAGAGACAGCAGAATGAAGGTCAAGCTGAAGACTTTACCAGACAAGCTGAGAGGTGGTGCATGGCCGTCGCCAGCTCGTGCCGTGAGATGTCCTGTTAAGTCAGGTAACGAGCGAGATCCCTGCCTCTAGTTGCCACTATTACACCCTGGTGTAGTAGGGCGAATTAGGGGGACCGCCGCAGTTAATGCGGAGGAAGGAAGGGGCCACGGCAGGTCAGTATGCCCCGAAACTCTGGGGCCACACGCGGGCTGCAATGGTAACGACAATGAGTTCCAAAATCGAAAGATGGAGGTAATCCCTAAACGTTACCACAGTTGTGATTGAGGGCTGCAACTCGCCCTCATGAACATGGAATCCCTAGTAACCGCGTGTCATTATCGCGCAGTGAATACGTCCCTGCTCCTTGCACACACCGCCCGTCGTTTCATTGAAGTTTGCCTTTAGCGAGGTGATGTCTAATTGGCATTATCGAACTTGGGGTAAGTGACAAGGGAAAAGTCGTAACAAGGTGACCGTAGGGGAACCTGCGGTCGGATCACCTCCTTAGAAAGAATTACGGAAGCACATAATCTTCGCATCGCCATCGATGCATTACATCATGAAAATGATGTAAGAAGGATGTAGCCGACTACCGCACTAGTTCGGCAATGATCGTCATGCATGTGTCTTGTGTAAATTGTGGCCGTAATTGCCGGTGTAAAGACGGTAATAGAGGGATTGCTAGGTTTGAGTAGAGATGAAGGACGTGGCAAGCTGCGATAAGCCCGGGGTAAGCGCACGCGACTTATGATCCCGGGATGTCCGAATGAGAATCTTATGTTTACATACTCCGTTACATAGGTGGCGGAGGTCGAACCGTCGGAATTGAAGCATCTTAGTACGACGTGGAAGAGAAATCAATAGAGATTACCCAAGTAGTGGCGAACGAAAAGGTAACAGCCCAAACTGAATCTGTTATGGTAACTTAACAGAGATGTGGTGTATACGGGCTCATATAATGATCCTAGAACATAGTTGAAATAATCTGGAACGTTTTGGCATAGAGGGTGATACCCCCGTAAACGAAATGGTATAGGATTAGTTGAGTACCAGAGTAGATGTCCTTGGTAGTGGGCATCGAATATTAGGAGAAAGTAGCTTCTAAGGCTAAATATAACTCAAAACCGATAGTGCACTAGTACCGTGAGGGAAAGCTGAAAAGTACCCCGGAAGGGGGGTGAAAAGTGCATGAAATCTATTACTTACAGACGTGCATAGCATGAAAGGTGATTTTTCCAGATTGGAGGTTCTAGCAATAGAGCTAAAGATTTGGAGCTCAAATCGTCAGTGTTATGCGTTCCGTCTCGAAACACGGGCCAAGGAGCTAACTGTCATGGCAAGACTAAACCTAAAAAGGTGGAGTCGAAGGGAAACCGAGTTCTCGCAACATTAGTGAGGAGAAGCGTGTGAAAGTGCGTTGAGTCATGGCGGCTAGGCTAGAAGCCAGTCGATCTAATCCTGAGCAAGCTGAAGGCGGGCGAAAGCCCGCTGGAGGGCTGAAGCAGTTCTGACGTGCAAATCGTTTGTGTGACTTGGGATTAGGGGTCAAAAACCAATCTAGACTGGCGATTGCTAGTTCCAACCGAAGCGTCTCGTAGGGCGTCCTTAGTGGAGATAGCGTTTCCTGTAGAGCACTGATAAGGGAGTATGGGGAAGAAATTCCTCGCTCCCCATTCAAACTCCGAAGGGATATGCATTGTAGAAGCTAGGAGACGGGTTCGTGTGACGTAAGGTTCACGACCGAGAGGGGTTTAACCCAGACCGAAGTTAAGGTCCCTAAATTTTTTCTAAGTGTCAAGCTAAAGTGTGTGTTCGCGCCAAGACAGCAGGGAGGTAAGCTCAGAAGCAGCTATCCTTTAAAAAGTGTGTAACAACTTACCTGCCGAGCGTGGGCGCCACAAAAACGGACGGGGCTAAAGAAAAGTACCGATACTTTGGATACATGCCAATGGGCATGTCATGGTAGGTTGGCGTAGTGATTGGGTCGAAGCAGGGCGGTGACGTCCTGTGGACCATTTTCTATTGCAGATCTTGGCGGCAGTAACAGCATAGTAGAGTGAGAACCTCTACCACCGCAAGCGCAAGGGTTTCCAGGCAATGCGTTATCAGCCTGGAGTTAGTCGATCCTAAGGATTACCTCAACAGAGTAATTCGAAAGGGAAACTGGTTAATATTCCAGTACCTTGCAAGTTGCGTTATTATCTATATGAACCACTTCCGGATAGGGAGAGCATAACCATCGTTGTGTCTAAGCGTTCTAGAGATGGGGAGTGTCGTAATGACGAGAACCATCTCGAGGCGTTAATGGCTCTGCGTTAGCAGAGTTCTCTTGAGTCCAGGGGACCTTGAAAATTTGTGTAGAAAGTGACTTGCAAGCTCGTACCGAGAACCGACACAGGTGCGCTGGCTTAGAAAGCTAAGGTGCTACGGGTATACCGTATGGTGAGGGAATTCGGCAAATTAGTCCTGTAGCTTAGGTATAAGGGATGCCTGCACACTTCATGAGGAATGGGGTGAGCAGGTTGCAATGACAAGGGGGTTTCGACTGTTTAATAAAAACACAGGCGACTGCTAGTCCGAAAGGATTTGTATAGTCGCTGAATCCTGGCCGGTGCGGGTACCTAAAACTTGGGTTCAACCGAGCTAAGGGCCCGTTAACGCCGGGAGTAACTCTGACTCTCTTAAGGTAGCCAAATGCCTTGTCGGGTAAGTTCCGACGCGCATGAATGGAACAACGAGAGCCCCACTGTCCCCACCTACAACCCGGTGAAGCCACATAAGGTGGACGAACAGTCCATCAACTTCCATCGGGGAGAGAAGACCCCGTGGAGTTTTACTGCAGCTTGTGCTTGTAGTATAGTAAAGATTACATAGTGTATTTGGGAGCTATGCCTCATTTTCTTTGGGAAATGAGTGAAGCAACGATGTAACACCAAATTATTTTTGCAGTACTACTTACCCGGTGCAGACCGGGGACATGTGCAGGTAGGCAGTTCGGCTGGGGCGGCACCCCTCTGAAAAGATATCAGAGGGGCCCAAAGTTTAGTTCAAACGGGTCAGAAATCCGTTGAAGAGGGCAAAGCCAAAAACTAGACTGACAGGATTTCCAAACGCACGGAATTCTGAGACGAAAGTCTGGCTTAGCGATCCTTCCTGCGCCCACTATTGGGGCCGGAAGGTGACAGAAAAATTACCCCAGGGATAACAGGCTCGTCGCGGGCGAGAGCTCCTATCGACCCCGCGGTTTGGTACCTCGATGTCGGCTTTTCCTATCCTGGTCCTGCAGCAGGGGCCAAGGGTGAGGCTGCTCGCCTATTAAAAGGGAACATGAGCTGGGTTTAGACCGTCGTGAGACAGGTCGGTCTCTGCCTGATGGAAGCGTCGCTGTCTGAGGGGAAGTTGCTCTTAGTACGAGAGGAACAGAGCATCGTCGCCGCTGGTGTACCGGTTGTCTGATAAGGCAGGCCGGGCAGCTAAGCGATTTAGGTTAAGTGCTGAAAGCATCTAAGCACGAAGCCTATCCCGAGACATGACAGCGTTACGTTAGTTGAAGGTTCGCAGCAGAAGACTGCGTTGATAGAATGGAGGTGTAGATCACAAGCTTCGGCGAGTGGTGAGCCTGCCATTACTAATAGACCAAAACATCGGTACGGCCACAAACATAGAAAGACACATGCATGGCGTTTCATTTTTTGATTCTCCTAGTGTAAACTAGGCATTATCAAATTCAATTTTTAAAAAATTTACACAAGATACATTTTGTTTTAAAATTAAAATAAAAAAAAAAGATAGTAGTTACTCGATAATAGATTGTTAAGAAAATTAATTTAAAATTATTAGTCTTAGTCTACTTTTTTCACTTTTGTTGCGGCTGGGCCTTTTTCGGATTCACCAATTTCAAACTCAACTTTATCGCCGTCTCTAATCTGACCATTAACTTCTGTCTTGTGGACAAACAAGTCTTTGTCTTCATTTTCACGTTCGATAAAACCGAAGCCTTTAGTTTGGTTAAACCATTTTACGGTTCCTGTTTCCATCTTGACCTGTTATAATCTGATGTCTATTTATGTCTGATTTTTTAGATTAGCTATGACTAATAATATTTACAATAAATTAGGTAAAACTAACTAATTATTATAAAAAAAGTTAGGAAAACCTAAAAAAAATACAATTTATTAATCTATGACTACATTATAAAACATGAAAATAGAATATAGAAAAAAACAATCTGTATTAAGAAGATTTTGTAATTGGCTTGAAAAATCCGTTACGGCATCGTGTTATCTAATTGCAGTAATCATTCACAAGGTAAATGCTTCTCGTAGTTTTGGATATGGAACTTTATCTTGATCTTATGCATTAGGATTATTTTTCATAAATTCTTTTAATGCAATTTTTAAGGCAAGAGTTTCAATTTTTTGTGATTTTTGACCTGCTAGAAAGAAATCTGTGGAATCAGAATTTACCAATATTGAACTCGCGCCATCTTCCATCTCAATTTTTGCGGTTGTGCCGTGTTCTAAAATCTCAATCATTTCCATCAAATCTTCGTGTCTCAAGTAAAGAGTTTTTTCTTCATCGTCTGTAAATAACCATGTAATTCTACATCCTTTTTCTCCTGGTAGGTAAGGTGTTTCTATCTTGAAATCTTCAGTCATAATAATTGATTATTTTATGGGTTGAAAAGTCTATTCAATTTGTTGTACCTAGTCTGTTTATTCTAATCTCCAGACTTTAAAATAGTCGTGAATGAAATAATATGGAATTGGAAATATTACAATTAGCTGAAGAATATTATTACTATACATTTGCTATTGTCTTTGGAATTGGTCTTTTACAAGGTGCAATTCTTGCTCGAGGTATAAGAAGAAAGTTTCCCAAATTAAAAAAATATGCAAAAGGTGTATCCATAATTATTTTAATATTATTTTCAATTAATGCTGCTGGAAATATTTCAAAATTTGCAGAACCTTCTAAAGTTGAATTTACTGAGTTTGTAATTCCTGAAACTCCTGAATCTGCATTTCTTTTACTTATTGATGTACTTGGATTGAATGCAGGAATTATTGCTGTAACTGGAATATTTATTTCTATTACCTTGATACTGTTGTTTAGATTTGCAGAATTGAATAGCATTTCGCGTTATTTCATTTTTACAATAAGTGTAATTGTATTTATTATTGCAATGCTCGGTAGATTTACAGATTATGTTCCAAGCACTTTTCAAATAATTCTATATGTCATGTATCAGCTAGGTATGACTCTTGGAATATTTTCTATAATGCGTAGACGTGAAAAAGATCCTTTAGATGATTTCGGTTAATTCTATTTTTCTAAAAATACTTTGAGACCTGCACATCTATTACGAATTGTTACTTCTGTAACACCTGATGCTTCTGAAATTTCTTTTTGAGTTTTATTTCCACCTTCAGTGATACATGCAAGGTACAGTGCCGCGGCTGCCAGTCCTGTAGGATCTTTTCCTGCAACAACTCCTATTTTCTTTGCTTTTCTTAGAATTTCAACTGCTTTTCTTTTTGTTTTTTCTCCTAATCCGGCAATGCTTGCAATTCTTGGAATTCCATTAATTGGATCTGCAACTGGAACTTTAAGGTCTAGTTCTCTGAAGACTAATCTGTAACATCTAGCTACATCTTTTCGCCTAATGTTTATGCCATCTGCAACATTATCTAAAGTTCTAGGCGTTTCTGTATCTCTACATGCTGCATAAACACATGCGGCTACTAATCCTTGAATTGAACGTCCTTTGACTAATTTTTTGTCAATAGCTTTTCGATAAATGTATGCGGCTTTTTCAATAACTGCATCTGTTAATGATAATTTATCTTTTAATTTATCCATCTCACTAAGTGCCTGTCTTAAATTTTTGTCAACAGATGAATGAGCTTGTGATCTACTGTCCCATGTTCTAATTCTATCAAATGACTGTTTCATTGCTGATGAAAGTGGTTTTCCTGTTGCATCTTTATTGACTGCTCCAATGACTGTAGATAATCCCATATCATGCATTGTAATTGATGTTCCTGTTCCGGTCCTACTTTTGTCTACACCATCATTTGCAAATGATCTCCATTCTGGACCACTTGCTTCACTTCCTTCTGATAAAACAATCCCGCATGTTTTGCAAACTATTTCTCCTGAATTGTCATCAGAGATCAATGTGGTTTTATTACAAGAAGGACATCTTTGTTCGTTAGATGATTTCAACTATTCTAATGCCATTTTGAAGTTAATATGACTTCACAACCAATCTACTGGTTAATTGTATGTCTTTGTTCATGAAATCATTCTATATTCTTAGTCTAAACAGCGAAACTCTTTATTCAGACCTAAAAATAATTACAGCATGGTGGCATCAAAGAAATCATCTGCAACAAAAAAACCAAAAGTTGTCGGTGTGGAAGTTCTCAAAAAAAATGGATTGAATGTGGACAAATTAGTAAAACAGCTAATAACTAATGCATCTGTTGAATTTACTGCATACTACTACTTTACAAATTTAAGAATGCATTGCACTGGAATGGAAGGTGAAGGCATCAAGGGTATTATTGAGGATGCACGTTTAGAGGATTTAAGTCACTTTGAATCTTGTATAGAAAGAATATTTCAACTAGGTGGTAGTTTACCAAATGACGCACAAGCATTTACTAAAATGTCTGGATGTGAATTTTTACAATTACCAAAAAACCCTACGGACATTAAAGCGATATTAGAAAAATGTCTAAAAGCTGAACAAGGTGCAATTGTTAATTGGAATATTGTATGTAAGATGACATATGATAAAGATCCTGCCACTTATGATATTGCAAAGGATATCTTAATGGAAGAAATTGAACATGAAAGTTGGTTCTTGGAATTATTATATGGTAGACCTTCTGGACATATGCGACGTAAATTCTCAGGAGAACGTCCTCATACACAAAAACATTCTAGAGCGTTAGGTTAATCATTTTTTAAAACTATTGAACCTGTGTTAATTTTTTTATCAACGTCAAGCATACAATATGCATATTGTGTATTTTTCATTGATGGAAACATAATGCTATTTGGATCCTCGCTATGTCTTAGACCGATACCATGACCAAGTTCATGTGTCATGATATATTGCACTGTATCAACATGAAAAAGTTGAAAATTTCCATCACAGCCATACCCGCCTAATGCAACTTCTACTATTCCCTTTCCAAGATTTGCATGGCCTAGAACTCCTTCTCCCATATCTCGGACAACCCATGTCACCCAGAGATTTGCATTAGTTTTTGTTTTCGTTGTTACAAAATTTATTTTTACTTCTTTTCCATCATTTGCATTAAATTCCATATCTTCCCACATCTTGAATGAATTCACCAATGTACTCACATGATCTAATGGCAATGCCGCCGGTTGATCATTTACATAAATTTTGTATTCTAAATAATATACATCATCTATTAATACATACTCTGGATTTGGGAATCCTTGATTCCCAATCTCAATTTGTTGATCATAATTCCATTTTACATAATCTCTCATGAATTTCTTAATAACATCATTACTTGGATTTGGAAATTCAATGTATCTTTTGTCCTTATTGACTATATTTTCAATTCTGTCTAAATACCTTGAAAATTCCCATTGATTTCTATCATTAATTTTTTCTTCTTCCTCTGATAATTCTCGCACATCTGGCAAATCAACTATTAGCAAATTACTATCAATCAAAAAATTAATTCCCTTCAAAAATTCTTCATCCGGAATCTTATCTGTAGCCCACCATCCTGCGGTATTTTTAATCCATGCTGGAATGGGTTGTACTGATGAATTTGTTATGGTATTGTCTGACGATTCAACATTGATGATATTATTTTCTACAAGGAATTGTAATGACTTCAAAAATTCTTCATCCGGAATCTTATCTGTAGCCCACCATCCTGCGGTATTTTTAATCCATGCTGGTACTGTTTCTGGAATATTCAATGTAAATACTTCTGGTTTTTCAGCTTCATTATACAGATATTTTTTTACATTTTTTGTCGCAAACTCATAATAATTTTTAACAACATGATTATCTGGTGACAATTCATAGGCTTGTTCAAAATATTCTAAAGCTTGCTTATATTCTCCATAATTTCCAAAACCAACTCCCAATCCAATCAATGCTGTAATATTATCAGGTTCTTGTTGATTTACCTTGTAAAATTCTAATATTGAAGCCTTATGTCTCTCAAGATTTTCTAATGCAATTGCTTTCATCAGTGATGTTTTTGTATTTGTTGGTGCAATTTCTAAAATTTTATCATACAATTCTAACGCTTCATGATATTCTCCAATCATAAAATGTTCATTTGCTTTTTTGTATAGATTTGGAACATCTCTTATTCCTTCTGCAAATGAGTCGTTAATGCTAGGAGATAAAAATAATATAAAAACTGCTGATATGGTGAATGAATATTCTCCAACTTTTCTCTTCTGCATACTAATTTGTCCTATTTTTCAAAATTAAATGATTCTACAAACTAGGCTTTATACTAGATTCATGATAAAACCACATCACCTACAAATATTTTCTTTATTTCTTTTCCAATTTTTAGCTTTAATGCACCATCGTTGTCTATTCCTTGTGATATTCCTGAAATTTTACCATTCGATGTATTTATTGTAATTTTTTTGCCAATTCCTATTGCTCTTTTTGTCCATTCTTTTATGATCTTTGATTTTTCTCCATTATCTAATTGTGATAAATTTTTTTCAAATTGTAATAGAAATTCTTTGAGAAATAATTTTGGAGGTGTTTTATCATTTTTTTTCCTTAGTGATTTTACTCCATAGAAGTTTGGGGTCTTTGACAATCTTTTTTCAAGTTTTTTTGCATCTATATCGAAATTAATTCCAACACCCAGAATTAGATAATCTATCTTGTTTGCTTGAAATGAAGCATCAACTAAAATACCTGCAACTTTTTTTCCTTTCACTGTAATGTCATTTGGCCATTTTACTTGGGTTTCTATTCCTAAAGTTGATTTAATTGATTTTGATAACGCGACTGCTGATAAAATTGGAATTAATGTTGAACTAGATACATCAAATGTTGGATGAATGATTATTGAGAATGAAATCCCGCCTTTTGGAGATGTCCATTTTCTATCTAATCGTCCTCTGCCTGCTGTTTGTTTTTCAGCAATAATTATAGCTCCATTTTCTTTTTTGTCTGATGCAATTTGCTGTGCAAAATTTTGTGTGGAATCAATTTCTTCAAAATAATGAACTCTTTTTCCAATCATCTTGGTTTTTAGATCTGTTGTAATTTCCCACGGTAACAGTTTTTCCGTGTCATTAACTAATCTATATCCTAATTTTTGTTTTGATTCAATTTTGTAACCTAATGTTTTAATTTTTTTAATATGTTTCCACACTGCAACCCTGCTAATTTTTAAAACATCGCTAAGATCTTGACCTGATAAATATTCTGAATCATGTGTCTGGAAAAAAGATAGTACCTTTACCAATCCTACATTATCAAATGATGTGTATGACATTAGAAGCCTATGTCGATATCAAATCCGCCATCATCTCCCATGTCGGATCCTCCATTATCGTTTGTATCCTCATCCATACCTCCCATGTCTTCAGCTGGAATGAAACTTCCAATACTGGAACCAATCATACTAAACATCATACTAAACATCATCATATCTATAATTCCAAACATCATCATTGAAGGCAAAAATGATTTATCTTCTTTTAGTTTTTGTTCCAATTCTTGTTTATTTCCTGATTTGTAGCTATTTTCTAATTGATTCCATTTTTCTTGCAAGATTTTTAATTGATGTTCAAATTCTTTGTAACCTTTTTCTGTTGGGTTAATTTCGATTTTTGTTCCCATCCAACTCTTCTTCTCATCTACTTTAATCAATCCTGAATTTTCTAATTTTTGTAAAATTACTTCTAAATCTTTTGGCTCGACATTG